>NZ_KV813813.1:0-48453 GCF_001813725.1 Rothia sp. HMSC072B04
AGCGAAGCGAGGGCGGGTGCCCCTGTAGGAACGAGGACGATACCCACCTTTCCAAGCGGAGCCGCCGTGCATCCCCAGCCGAGCCAAGCGTCCCCGGTCTTTCCAAGCGGAAACTGAGGAAATGCGCCTAGTGGCCCGCCTCCTGCCAAGACTTACCCCAGCCGACCTGCACATCCAGAGGAACACGCAGGGAGGCGGCACCGCTCATCTCCTCGACCAGCACGCGTTCGGCGGCTTCACGCTCACCGGTGGCGACTTCGAGGATGATTTCGTCGTGCACCTGCAGCAGCATGCGGGTCTTCAGGCCCTCTTCGCGCAGGCGGCGGTGAATGTTGATCATGGCGATCTTGATGATGTCCGCGGCGGTGCCCTGAATGGGGGCGTTGAGGGCGGCGCGTTCGGCGGCTTCACGGCGTACACGGTTGGGCGAGTCCAGGTCGGGCAGCACGCGGCGGCGGCCGAAAATGGTTTCGGTGTAGCCGTCCTGGTGTGCCTGCTTGAGTACGCCGCGCAGGAATCGTCCCACGCGTCCGAAGCGCTTGAAGTAGTTGGTGCGCAATTCGCCTGCTTCGTCGGAGCTGATGTTCAGCTGCTTGGCGAGGCCGAATCGGGACAGGCCGTATGCCAGGCCGTAGGACATTGCCTTGACCTTGGAGCGCTGCTCGGGGGTGACTTCTTCGGGGGCGACGCCGAAGACTTCGGAACCGACGTAACGGTGCAGGTCCTCCCCCGCTTCGTAGGCTGCGATGAGCTTCTCGTCGGCGGCGAGGTGCACCATGATGCGCATTTCGATCTGCGAGTAGTCGGCGGTGAGCAGACCCTCGTACTCCACACCGTCGACGGGTGCGGGCGCGACGATGAAGGCGCCACGGATGCGGCGGCCTTCTTCGGTGCGGATCGGGATGTTCTGCAGGTTCGGCGCGGTCGAGGAGAGTCGACCGGTGGAGGCGGCACCCTGCTGGAAGGTGGTGTGCACGCGTCCGTCGTCGGCGGCTGCTTTCTGCAGGCCTTCGACGGTCTGTACGAGTTTGATGTTGTCGCGGTAGGCGGCGAGCGCACCGAGGAATGCGGCACCGTCGGACTCCGGGGAGATTTTGGCGAGCAGTTCGGTGACGGATTCGGCGTCGGTGGAGTAGCCGGACTTGATTTTGCGGGTGTGCGGCAGGGCGAGCTTGTCGAAGAGCACGGTCTGCAGCTGTTTGACGGAGGCGAGGTTGAGGGGTTCTTCGCCGTCGTCGGTTTGGACGGTGTCGCCGATGATGGTGCGTGCGGCGTCCTGCGCCTGGTTAGCGCGTGCGGAGAAGGTGTCGTGCAGTTCGGCAAGGAGCGCGTCGGAGACGGCGATGCCTGCCTGCTCCATGTCTGCGAGGACGTAAAGTAGCGGCAGTTCGATTTCTTCGTAGACTTTGAGCTGGCCGTGTTCTTCCATTTCGTAGTGCAGCAGGCGCGCGAGTTCGTGGATGATGCGGCTGATTTGGGTGAAGTAGCGCAGGTTGTCGACGGGTTCGGCTTCGCCAGGCAGGCTGAAGAGGGAGGGTTCTGCCTCATCTTCTTCGGGCTGGAAGACGAGCTGCGCGTAGGGGTCCTTGGGGATCCAGAGGTAGCGTTCGGCGAGGTCTTCCATGCGTTCGGAGAAGAGTTTGCGGGTTGCGGTGGGGATGAAGCCGCACATGTAGGAGGACAGGGCGGGGTCTTCGACGGCGCCGGCGAGTTCGTAGCCGTAGGCGCGCAGGAGTTTGCGCTGAACCTTGAGGTCCATGACGATTTTGCGGGCTGCTTCGTCGGAGAGCCAGGCGGCGAGGGCGGCGTCGAGTTCCGGGTCGATGCTGCGGGTGTCGACCCAGAGGCTGGTGCTCTTGCTGGTGAGGAGCACGCCGAGCAGTTCGGGGTTTTCTTCGGCGGCGCGGATCTTGGTTTTGGTGACCTTGACGGCGGGTGCGTCGCCGATGGCGGGGCGCGCTACGGGCAGGTTGGTGACCGGGTAGAGGGTCACGGCGCCTTCGAGGCGTTCGGGTACGGCGATGGGCGCGCCCTGTTCGTCGGTGCCGTAGTTTTCTTCGGCTGCGGCGGCGCAGAAGGCGCGGAATGCTACTGCGTCTGCGTTTTTGGTGGGTGCGCTGGTGGCAATGGGTGCGTAGACGGGGCCGGTGGGTGCCTTCTTGGTGGCGCCCTCCTCCCCTACTTCTGCGGTGGAAACTGCAGAGCCAGCGGATCCGGCTGCGCGCACGATGGGGCCGAGGGTGTCGGCGGCGCGCTTGCGGATGGTGTGGAACTCTACTTCGTCGAAGAAGGTGTTGAGTGCATCCAGGTCGGGGGTGAATGCGGTGTCTTCGAGGGTGACGTTCAGGTCGAGGTCGTTGACGAGCTGGTTGAGGCGGCGGTTGCGTACGACGTTGTCGATGTTTTCGCGTAGTGCTTCGCCCTTCTTACCGCCGATTTTGTCGCTGTTTTCGATGACGGCGTCGAGGGAGCCGTATTCGCCGAGCCATTTAGCGGCGAAGCCGGGGCCCACGCCGGGTACGCCGGGCAGGTTGTCCGCCTGCTCGCCGGTGAGGGCGGCGAGGTCGGGGTACATGTGCGGGGGTACTTTGGTTTTCTTTTCGACGGCGGCGGGGTCCATGCGCTGAATACCCTTGGAGGGGCCGGTGGTGACCGGGTAGAGCAGGGTGACGTCGTCGGTGACGAGCTGGAAGATGTCGCGGTCGCCGGAGAGGATGAGAACCTTATATCCGGCTTCGGTGCCGCGGCGGGTGAGGGTTGCGACGATGTCGTCGGCTTCGTAGTTTTCGTAGGTGAGCGCGGGGACGTTGAGCGCGCCGAGCATCTTCTTGATGAGGTCAATCTGGCCGTTGAAGGCTTCGGGGATGGCGTTGCGACCACCCTTGTATTCGCCGTATTCGGCGGTGCGGAAGGTGCCGCCGGGTAGGTCAAAGGCTACGGCGATGTGGCTGGGCTGGTTGTCTTTGATGATGCTCAGCAGGGTGGAGAGGAAGGCATGGACGGCTTCGGTGTGCTGGCCGTCGCTGCGCACGAAGATGTGCTGTCCGGTCTTTTCGGCCATGGTGTAGATGCCGAAGAAGGAGCGTAGGGCGAGGGAGTGTCCGTCAATGAGCAGGAGGGTTTTGTTCTCTGTAGTCACTCCTCTAGTGTATCGAGTCTGAGTTTTCTTGGTGGTTGGCTTCGTGGCTGCGGGTTTTGTGGTGGCTGCCGGTTAGGACTGTGGGGAGGCGCCCGCGCCGTGTTGGGTGCCGGTGCTGTGCCATATAGCGGAATAACGGGGTGTGTGGAAAGAGTTTTACCTCATATGTAGGTGCCGGTGGGGTGCGTTTGGTGAGTTTTCCCCCAAAAAATGTGCCCCAAGCCACTATGTAAGGTGGATAATAATACGGTTTCCAGATAATATATAACCTTATTATCGCCTCCAGCGTAGGAACCCCCACACCCCGTGTATTCATAGGCAGAACTCTACCCAGAATTCACCGGCAGGATCCACCGGACCGTGAGGGCACCTCCCGCGCTTAACACACAACGAACCCTCATTTAGGAAACTATGAAGGCACTCAAAAAACTTCCCCTTCTCGCGTGGATTATCATCGCGATTGCATCGGGTGTGCTCATCGGCATGCTGACCCCGGGAATGATTAGCGGCATCAATGACGCAACCGGCGCAGCCATCCCCACCGACCTCATTGTGCAGCTCTTCGTCTCCTTCTCGACCGTATTCAGCGCCTTCCTGAGCTTCGCGATTCCGCTGATTATTATCGGCTTCATCGTGCCCGGCATTGGTTCCCTCGCGCAGGGTGCGGGCAAGATGCTCGGCATCACCGTGGGTCTGGCGTACATCTCCAGCATCCTTGCTGGTTTCCTGGCACTGACCTGCGCACTGCTGCTCTACCCCATCATCCTGAAGGGTCAGCAGCTCGCCTCCTTCGATAACCCCGAGAACGCACTGTCCAAGGGCTACATCTCCTTCGAGCTAACCCCGATTATGGGCGTGCTGAGCGCACTGATTCTCTCCTTCATCCTGGGCCTGGGCATTACCGCTCTGAAGACCCGTGCGATGCTGAACCTCTTCGAGGACTTCCAGGTCATCGTTGAGAAGATGCTCGGCTACGTGATTATCCCCCTGCTGCCGGTGCACATTGTGGGCGTGTTCGCAAACATGACCCTCGCCGGTCAGGTGGCGAAAATCCTCTCCGTCTTCGGTCTTGTGTTCGTCATGGTGATTATTCTGCACTGGGTCACCCTGGCGCTGCAGTACTCGGTGGCTGGCGCGATTTCTCGCCGCAACCCCATCCAGATGCTCAAGACCATGCTCCCGGCATACTTCACCGCAATCGGTACCCAGTCTTCGGCTGCGACCATCCCGGTGACCGTGCGTTCGGCGAAGAAAGCTGGCATCTCCCCCCGCGTGGTGGACTTCGCGATTCCGCTGTGCGCGACCATTCACCTCTCCGGCTCCATGATTACCATTACCTCCTGCTCGGTGGCAGTGCTGTTCATGACCGGTCAGCACCCCGACTTCGGTAGCCTGATCCCCATGATTCTGGTGCTCGGCGTGATGATGGTTGCCGCTCCCGGCGTTCCCGGCGGTGGCGTGATGACCGCAATCGGTCTGCTGCAGTCCATGCTTGGTTTCGATGCCTCCATGATTGCCCTGATGATTGCCCTGTACCTGGCTCAGGACTCCTTCGGCACCGCAACCAACGTGACCGGTGACGCGACCATCGCAACCCTGACCGAGCGCATCTCCAAGGCAATCGGAGCGAACCCCGATAAGGAAATCCGCGACGAGGACATCGAAAAGGCAGAAGCTATTTCCGCCTAATCCTCATCCGCTCACATAGCGTTTTTCAGCCCCGCTTCCCCCTGTAGGAGGCGGGGTTGATTCGTACCCGGAAGCACTCGCGAAAAGCTATCCCACCCAAAGCAACAAAAACCAAGGAGTACACTGGAAGTCATGACTGAAAACAACACACAGCACGCACCCGTCCGCGCGGCAGCGCCCACCACCCTCACCGCAGAAGAAATCAAGGCGCAGCTGACCGAAAGCGGCATCCCCGAGCACCTGCACCCCTACTTCCCCCGCGGTCTGGGCGAGCTCATCCCCGCCATGGGCATTAAGTTCCAGGAACTCACCGCAGAACGCACCGTCGCAACCATGCCCGTTGCCGGTAACACACAGCCCATCGGTCTGCTGCACGGCGGTGCCAACGTGGTTCTCGCCGAGACCCTCGGCTCGCTCTCCGCGGGTGTGCACGGCGGCGAAACCCTCGTAGCAGTCGGCGTGGACATCAACGCAACCCACGTGCGCCCGGCAGTCTCCGGCGTGGTCACCGCAACCTGCACCGCCGTCAAGCTCGGACGCACCCTGTGCATCCACACCATCGACATTGTGGATGAGCGCGGCCGCACCACCTGCACCGCACGCATCACCAATATGCTGATTCCCCGCCCCACCGCCTAACGTCCTACAACTTCAGCAAGTAGCCTAAAATCGTAGAAGCACGGGGTACACGGCACCCCGCCAACACCCCACCAGAAGGTACGACCAGAAGGAGCACCATGGCCCGCGAGCGCACCCCCTATTTCAAGCGTTACCCGAAGATTGTGCGCGCCAAGCGCATTGTCCTGCCCATCGCAATCGGCGTGATGCTGGTGTGCCTGGTGACCGCCATCAACAACCCCGGCAGCTTCTGGTGGCTGGGCGTAATGCTCGGTACCGGCGGTATGCTCTGGGCTGGCTCCCCCACGGACCGCCCGATCAGCGGCCCCAACAATGACGAAGACGATTTAAACCGTTACCTACGTTAAGTTCCGTGTAGCGCTGGATTCCCGCCCGCGCTAAGCACCCGGTTTACAACGCACACCCGCGAACCGTTAAACACGAACGCCCCGTCCCTCAGCTTCATTGTGAGGGGTGGGGCGTTTGTGTGTCATGGATAAGGCGCTGGTTCATCACTGCACCAGCCGTGTGTGTTCAGCGGCGATTCCTAGTCTTCGCCGTAGCGTGCATTCGTACCTGTACTGTCACGTACTTTGCACGTCTTGTGCTTAGGAGAGCTGCTTGATGATGGTGTCGGAAACTTCGCGCATGGACAAGCGGCGGTCCATGGAGGTCTTCTGAATCCAGCGGAATGCTTCTGGCTCGGTCAGGTTCATCTTGGTGATGAGCAGCGACTTTGCGCGGTCAACGAGCTTGCGGGTCTCGAACTGGTCGCGGATGGTGCCCACTTCCTTCTCGAGTGCGCGAATCTGCTCGTAGCGGCTAATCGCCACCTCAATGGCGGGAACCAGATCGTTCGGGGAGAACGGCTTGACGACGTACGCCATAGCGCCTGCCTCAACGGCACGGTCAACGAGTTCCTTCTGGCTGAATGCAGTCAGCAGAACGACGGGAGCAATCTGCTCCTTCGCGATTTCTTCAGCTGCGGTGATGCCGTCCATAATCGGCATCTTCACATCCATGAGGACGAGGTCGGGGCGGTGCTTCTGTGCTAGCTCGACAGCAGTCTTGCCGTTATCGGTTTCTGCAACAACATCGAAACCCTGGTCCTTCAGAATTTCGACGATGTCGAGGCGAATCAATGCCTCATCTTCTGCCACGACGACGGTGCGAGCGGGACCTTGCTCCTCCGCCTGATTTTGAGTGGTCAGCTCTGACATTACTCTTCTCCTTTATCAAATTTGAATCACTTAAAGTCTACAGGAGGGAATAAATGTTCATCTACTTTCTCGCCTTGTCCCCCGCGTGTTACATGCATCCTATATGCAGGTGGGAAGGGTTTTTGACGTTATTTTGGGCGCCACCACACAAATTTTGCACCTTAATGCATATTTTTGTTCTATACTGCTCATAACCACAAAGAAAAACCCTCACAACATAGACATACGCGGCGAAATTCACACCTAAAACATAGACCCGAAAATGACTCTGACATGCACTAACGCATCATCGGGTTAGATACAAACGTAATAAACAAAATATTTATACCGAAACTCCATCACCTGCCAAAGAAGGCCGATACACTGGAATGGATTATTCTCCTCGACTTCTCCGGCACTCGCATTTGACCGACCATACTCGATACCCGGAGGGGATTCATGCCAATCACCCGTCAAGCACGCACCTTGTACTCAGACTTCGTCGAGTACAAGGAACTCGACCGCGCCCCGCTGACTTCCATTCACCCCGGAATTCTCGTCGCCTTCGACTCCACCGCGCTTGCAAGCCTCTACAACTACCCAACCCACATTAGCGACGAAATCCTCCGCGCCTACTCCCAGCTCCGCGGACACGCCTTTCTCCCTCACCAGGCGCTCAAAGAATTCTGGGCAGCACTCGACGGCGCATCCCCCGTGCCCGCCGCCGCAGAACGCGTCCGCTCAGCGCTCGCATCCTTCAAAGAAACCCTGCCCGAAGAACGCAACTCCCCCTGGAGTGCGTTGCGTTCCGTCACGCACCAGCTGGACCACTCCATCGCACAGATCATGCGGATTCTCGAACCCACCACCGACACCGGATCAATCAACGTGGCACGCCGCGAAGACGACACGATCCTGCCGCGACTGAACCGCATCTTCACCGGACACGTGGGTGCCGCGCCCAGCCCCGAACGCCATGAACAGCAGTGCCGCGAAGCCCTCGCACAAGGCCACCCGCTACTCGCTAACGCCAGCTTTGACGCCGACTTCGCGCTCTGGAACCAGTGCGTTACCGAAGCAACCACCCGCGTGAAGGGCACCGACTGCGTCTTTGTCACCGGCGGTGTGCGCGACACCTGGCTACGCAACGGTCAGCAGGTACGCGCCGCATCGGGTGGCGAACCCGTACACCAGCTCGCGAACCGCCAGCTGCTACGTGAATACGCTAAGGCAACCGGAGGCGGCGTGTTCCGCATCTACACCGTCGAGGAGATTCTGCGCCTCGCCTCCAACCAGTACGGCGTGACCGTCAGCGACGCGACCTACAGCGCGATTCGCGCGGAACAGCCCGTAGCTGTGTAAATTCGCCGTGCACAGTCACCGTTGAGAATAATCCCACCACACCACACCCACCACCACCATTAACCGCAAGAAGCCACATGTGTTCCGAACACATGTGGCTTCTTAGCGTCTGCGGGCAAGGTGTCTACAGAATCAAAGTAGGGCGCGAAAACCTAGTTCTCACGGCTGGCGCGGTACAGCTCAGCGGCGCGTTGCTCCGAAGACTCGTCATCACCGAGGAGCAGATAGCACAGGTACAGGGTGAAGGCGGCGCGGCAGTCGTCAGCGAGCGCGCTGGTTCCTTCGCCGGGGTGGGCGCTGAAAGCGATAACGTCATGAGCCTGGGGCAGAGCTGCAATCAGGTGTGCGGCGGTTTCGTAGCCTTCCTGGTCGCCGGGCAGGGTGAACTCGTGCGCCTCCGGGTTCTCGGTAGCGCCGGCTTCCGATTGGGCAGCCTGGAAATTAGCCTTGAGGACGTCCTCAACACGGCTCATCAGCTCATCGTCGGGCAGTGCGCGGTCATCTGCGGCAAACGCAACGTGGATGCCGTTCAGGGTCTCGTAGGGGTGCTCGCCCGCGTAGTATCCGGCGGCGAGCGCGTAGCCGGTGAGCAGCTGCGCCTCGGCGGCGGTGAAGGTGCCACGCGCCTCACGCAGGGCGGGTAGCAGTAGCTCAGTCAGGAGGGGGCGCAGGGACTCGGGGGCGTTCGCGATAGCCTCCTGCAGGTAATCTTCCGCTTCCGCGGTGGGCTCGGCATTGAGCAGGGTCAGGAAAGCCTCATCGGTGCCCGCCCAGCAGCGGGCAATCAGTACGAGGGTTGCAACGAGTGCGAGAAGTTCACGGTAACTACCCGAACGGTCAGCGTCGAAAGTGTCAGCAACAACGCGGGCGAGCATGCGGGCGGCAATGTTCTCGAGGACGAACTCGTCGTAGGGGTTGTCGCCGGGCCAGTTTGCGGGGTCGGGAAGGTAGGTTTCGTCCAGGTACCGCAGCACAGGTTCGAGGGGCACGGGAGCATCCGCAGCGAGGTCGGGGCGGCACTGCTCAATCCAGCTGTTCACAGTCGCCTCGTCGGCAATGCCGGTAGCCTCAGCCAGCTGGGCGCGCGAAAGGCTGTACGGTGCAACGAGTGCGGCGAGGTCGTCGCACGCGCCGTTGGAACGGTAGGTGGGTCGGTAGTTAGCGCTGGGGAGGGTTCCGGGGAGGGTGGCTACCATGGTGGCTCCTTCGCTGAGGTTCGGGGTGAATTGGGTTGTATGGTGTGCGATGCGCGGTGCCGCCTGAAGGGTCGGGGTGCCTTCTTTCTACGCATCTTCTAAATTCAGAATATCCCAGACCCCCGCATCATGTACTGCCCGTCGTCATTACCCGCCCATTAACCGCGAGAAGCCACATGTGTTGTGAACACATGTGGCTTCTCGGCGCAGAGGGAAAAGGATGCTAGTCCAGCAACGCGTCCACGAATGCTTCCGGGTCGAACGGCGCCAGGTCGTCCGGGCCTTCACCCAGGCCGATGAGCTTGACGGGAACGCCGAGCTCCTCCTGAATAGCGACCACGATACCGCCCTTCGCAGTGCCGTCGAGCTTAGTCAGCACGATACCGGTGACATCCACGATATCGCCGAAGACCTTCGCCTGAACCATACCGTTCTGGCCGGTGGTCGCGTCGATAACGAGCAGAACCTCGGTGACCGGCGCTTCCTTCTCAATCACGCGCTTAATCTTGCCGAGCTGATCCATCAGGCCGGACTTGTTCTGCAGGCGGCCCGCGGTGTCCACGAGCACGGTGTCAACGCCCTGCTCCTTGCCAGCCTTCACGGCATCAAACGCGACGGATGCGGGGTCGGCACCTTCCTTCTCAGAACGCACGGTCTTCACGCCCACGCGGTCACCCCAGGTGGTCAGCTGCTCAGACGCAGCGGCACGGAACGTATCCGCGGCGCCCAGGAGCAGGGTCTGACCGTCAGCGACCATCACGCGAGCAATCTTGCCGACGGTCGTGGTCTTACCCACGCCGTTCACGCCAACGACCAGCACCACGCCGGGATTGCCGTCGCTGCCGGCGGTCTTCAGTTCGCGGTCCATGTCGGGGCGAACAATCTTCACGAGCTCTTCGCGGAGCATCTTCTTCACGGCGGCGGGGTTGCTCGTACCTTCAACGCGCACGCGCTGCTGCAGCGCCTCCACCAGGCGGGTAGTCGGCTCGGAACCCAGGTCGGCAAGCAGCAGGGTCTCCTCAACCTCATCCCAGACGTCCTGGTCGATGCGGTCGCGGGAGAGCAGAGCCAGCAGGCCCTTGCCGAGCATGTTGTTGGAGCGTGCCAGGCGGGCGCGCAGGCGCACCAGGCGACCCGCGGACGGGTCGGGCATATCAAGTTCAATAGCGCGAGGTGCCGAGCTTTCGGGTTCTTCCGCCGAACCGCCGGAGGCCTTAGCCGCCTCCTGGCGCAAAGACTGCAGGTCCGCGGTCTTCTTGGGTCGGCGCAGAACGGCGAAAAGTATACCGGCGATAACCAGTACACCCAGCACAATCGCGCAAATCATCATCATCGTTTCATTCACACTACTAGCTTACCGGTTTGGGCGGTTTGGCTGGTCGAGGTGACGCGCATGCCCGGCTGTCGGCGGAGTAGACTGGACACTGTTAAGTTTTTTAGCCGAACACATGGTTGACAGTTGCGGGTGGGGCCCGCGGCTGCCGCACGGCACCGCACGATTTCGAGGATGAACATGAGGAACCCTGCCAAAACACCGCCTGTTTTTGACCCGCGCACGATTGACCCGAACCGTGTGCCGACCGGCTTGAAGGTTCTGATTGCTGCCTCGTTCATGATTGCGGTGGGTTTTGGTTTGGTGGCGCCGGTGCTGCCGAACTATGCGCAGAACTTTAACGCGACGGTCACTATGGCGACGATGGTGGTTTCTGCGTTGGCGATTACGCGCCTGATTTTCGCGCCGTCGGCGGGTCAGATGATTACCCGATGGGGTGAGCGTCCGGTGTACACGATTGGCATGCTGATTGTGTCGGTGACGTCGTTCATGATTGCGTTTGCCTGGGATTATTGGGTGCTGCTGGGTTCGCGTGCGGTGGCGGGTATCGGCTCGGTCATGTTCACGGTCTCCGCGATGGGCCTGCTGGTGCGCCTGTCCCCGGCGCATATGCGTGGCCGTATTTCGGGTTATTATGCGACGGCGTTCCTGCTGGGTAACCTGCTGGGCCCGGTGATTGCGAGCGCCCTGGCGCCCTTTGGTATGCGTGCGCCGTTTATTGTGTATGGTTTTTCGCTGCTGGCGGCGGGCCTGATTGTGTGGTTCTTGATGCCTTCGCAGGCGGCGCTGGAGGCGGAGCGCGACGCGATTATGGAGGCGGCGGCGCTGGCTGAAGGTAAGGGCACCGGGGTGTTGCCGTCGGCGGCTCCTTCCCCTGCGTCTGAGTCGGGTGACGAGTCTGCGGCGGACTCCCCCACTGGCGCATCCGGCAAGGCGGCTAAGTCTGCTGCATCCGGCGGCGCTGCGGGTAAGAGCGACCTGCCGGCGATGACGGTTCGTGACGCGTTGAAGTTCTCGAATTACCGTTCTGCGTTGGTTTCGAATTGGGCGATTGGCTGGTCGGTGTTTGGTGTGCAGTCGTCGATTATTCCGTTGGCGGCGGCGTATTTGGCGACGGGCGGCGACATGTCGAATTCGGTGGCGGGTACCCTGTTGGCTTCGTTGGCGATGGCGACGAACTCGTTTGGTAATGCGTTGACGCAGACGTTCTCGGGTCGTTTTTCGGATCGTTTTGGTCGCCGTGTGATGGCGTTTTCGGGTCTGCTGTTGGCGGGTTCTGCGGTGACGTTTATGGGTTTCGCGCCGGTGGCGTGGGTGTTTGTGTCGTTGACGGCGTGTCTGGGTATTGGTGCGGCGTTTATGGGCCCGTCGATTCAGGCTGCGGTGTCTGATGTGATTGGTACTCGCCGCAGTGGCGGCCAGGTGTTGGCGGTGTATCAGATGTGTAGCGATTTCGGTATGATTCTGGGCCCGCTGGTGGCTGGCATGATTGCGGATGCGTGGGGCTTTGTTCCGGCGTTCATTATGAGTGGTTTGTTGTTGGTGGCGGCGGCGTTCACGTGGGCGCCGTTCCGGAAGGCGCGCTGGCCGAAGGATATTGCGGACGCGGACTATACGGGCCGCTAAGCACTCTATATCATGTGAAAAGCCGGTGCCAGGTTCCTGTGATGTGACAGGAACCGGGCACCGGCTTTTTACCATTTGATATTTAGGGGACGAGCACAATATTGCCCATCATCGCGGGGTCTCCCCAGAGTAGTAGGACCCAAGGAATAGAAATCAGAATCCCAAATGCCACTAGCGAGGGGCGGTACCATCGGCTCTTCGGCAAATATGCCGCTACCAGCAGTGCCAGCGGGAACAGTGGCAACAGAATACGATTCGTAGAAGAAATCGGGAGCCAGAAGACGAAGAGGTATCCCATGTAGCAAGCGGTCCACAGCCAAAGGGCGGGGTGGATGAGAGTGCGGCTGAATTTATGGGAAATCCAGTAGTAGAAACCCACCATTGCTACCACAAATAAGATTGCCACAACAATCTTAGGAATCATTCCGCCGAAGTAGTGATAATGCTGGTTGATCCACTGGATAATGTATTGGTGTCCTTCACTGGGTTTACGCTTAGACCAGCCCAGTTCTGTTGCGAAGTAGGCGTCTATACGACCCGTGTATAGGGCGGCATGCAGGGGGTGTACGAACGCGAAGGAACAGACGAGCAGAGCGCTGAGGAGCTGTCCAAAGCGTCCGCGGAAGGCAGCCCACGCATCCGATAGCGCAGAGTGCGATGCATCCTCGATACGACGGCGACGGTAGTCGTTCACCGTACACCACAGCCACCACAAACCAACAAAGGCTCCGAGGGGCACGCCCACAGGGCGGGAAAGAGCCGCTAGAAGCGCCACAGGCAGAAGCAATACATACCGTCCCCGGAGCACACACCACACGCTCAAAGCAATGAGCAGGATAGACAGTGCCTCAGCATAACCGGTAATGAACACGGGGCTGGCCATGCTGAATGCGTACGCGGCAACAGCCCATAGCGCCAAGCGGTTGCGGGATTCATCCCCTACGAACGCACGAGTGTCGAAGACGCCGCGGTCACGCCAGTTCAGGCAGCCGATGAATAGGCGATACAGTACGTAAGCCAAAGCGAAGCCCGCTGCGAGGGTCAGTGCAAGTGTTGCGACGCGATACTCAATACCGAACGTATTGGCGATTCCACCGGCAATAAGGGATTGCAACGGCATGAAAGCCCAAGCATTGTAATCCACAGACCCGTCAGCGCGGAGCGGCAGGTTCTGAGGATACCATTCGGTATAAATGCGTTCGTAGAACAGAGCGTCCCACCTGTTCAGGAACCCAAGGAGGTCATTGTGCTGACCGAAGTCAATGAGCGGGTGGGTCCTGTGCTGTTCAAGAGCGATAGAGAACATACCCAGGTGGAGGATACATGCTACAGCCCAGATGATAAGGGCTGGAATCCAGGTTCGGCGAGCGGGCAGTAGCTCAGGTCGGTTGGCGTCGGCTCCAGAGGAGGGAGAGTCTCCGCTTCCACTCTTTGTGGAGGTTCGGAGTGCTTCTAGAGTCGGTACAGGACCGGTGAGGAAGCCATAAAAAAAGTTACGTAAGTTGAAGGACGGCACGACCCGTCCATGATGTTCAGCCATGGTGTTCCGTATGTATGAATGAGTGAAATAGTTGGTGTGTTTCGGCGCTACTCCCAGACTTTTTAGAGTATGTCATGGGTCACGGACCGGGGGGGTATGCACTGCACTTTAGTGAAATGTCCCCCATAGAATATCAGCCACTAACCCACCAGGCACGTATAACAAACTCTCCACCTGTAATCTACTCATAGATTTACGTCACAGGGCACCTGGTGGCTTGTTAAAAGACCACAGAAAAGCCGGTGCCTGCGAGGGAGCAGACACCGGCTTCACAACCAGAGAAAACCTTTATCGGGTCACAGGCACCTTGGAGAATTCACGCACGGTACCTTCGGGGTCGCCGGAGCGTACCAGTGCTTCACCAATGAGGACCGCATCGGCGCCAGCGCCGGCGTAGGCGCGCACATCCTCGATACTGGCGACGCCGGACTCAGCAACCTTAATAACCGAGTTGGGCAGGTGCGCTGCGAGGGATGCGTAGTGCTCGTTATTGACTTCAAGGGTCTTGAGGTTGCGCACGTTAATGCCGACGATTTTCGCGCCGATGCGCTGGGCGACCTCGATTTCTTCGGGGGTGTGGGTTTCGACGAGGGCGTTCATGCCGAGCGATTCGGTGAGTTCGAGGAACTCGCGCAGGGTCTGCTCGTCGAGGGCCGCCACAATCAGTAGCACCAGGTCGGCGCCGTGTGCGCGTGCCTCCCAGATCTGGTATTCGTCGACAGTGAAGTCCTTGCGGAGCACGGGGATGTTCACGGCGGCGCGGACTGCGTCGAGGTCGGCGAGGGAGCCGTTGAAGCGGCGCTGTTCGGTGAGCACGGAGATCGCTGCGGCGCCACCCGCCTCATAGCGTGCGGCGAGCGCGGCGGGGTCGGGGATTTCGCCGAGCGCACCCTTGGAGGGTGAGGAACGCTTCACCTCGGAGATAATGCGTGCCGTCGTGCCGTTGCCGCCGCCGGGTACTTCACCGCGTAGGGAGGCGAGCGCGTCGCGGGCGGGTGCGGCTGCGAGGGCGCGCTTCTTCATTTCTTCGAGGGGAACCTGCTGTACACGGGCGGCGAGGTCTTCGCGGACGCCGACGATGATCTCGTCGAGAACGGTGCTCATGGTGTCTCCTTGGGTTACTTGGTGGAGTTGACGGCTGCGTCTGCGTCCAGCGGTGCCAGGCCGGAGGCGGTCAGCACGGCGCGCAGCGGGGCGGCGGACTTGTTGACGGTTTCGAGGGTTTCGGAGTCCGGGTTGGAGTCCATGACGAGGCCTGCACCTGCCTGTACGTAGGCGGTGCCTTCCTTGAGGACGGCGGTGCGGATGGCGATTGCCATGTCCATGTTGCCGGCGAAGTCGAAGTAGCCGCATACGCCGCCGTAGACGCCGCGGCGGGTGGGTTCGTATTCGTCGATGAGCTGCATGGCGCGCGGCTTGGGGGCACCGGAGAGGGTGCCTGCCGGGAAGGCGACGCGCAGCACGTCGTAGGCGCTGAACTGGGGGTCAAGTTCGGCGCTGACGGCGGAGGAAATGTGCATGATGTGGCTGAAACGCTCAATAATCATGAACTGGTCGACGGACACGGTGCCGGGCTTGGCGATGCGCGAGAGGTCGTTGCGTGCCAGGTCGACGAGCATGAGGTGTTCGGAGCGTTCCTTTTCGTCGGCGAGCAGTTCCTCGGCGAGTGCGAGATCCTCTTCGCGGGTTGCGCCGCGCGGGCGGGAACCGGCGATGGGGTGGGTGCTGGCGATGCCGTCCTTGAGGGTGACGAGCGCCTCCGGGGAGGAGCCGACGATGTGGAAGGGGGTGCCGTTGCTGTCTTCGAAGTTGAAGAGGTACATGTACGGCGAGGGGTTGGATTGGCGCAGTACACGGTACACGTCGAGTGCCTTGGCGTTGGTTTCGGCTTCGAATCGGCGTGAGAGCAC
This sequence comes from Rothia sp. HMSC072B04, assembly GCF_001813725.1. NCBI lineage: Bacteria > Bacillati > Actinomycetota > Actinomycetes > Micrococcales > Micrococcaceae > Rothia > Rothia sp. HMSC072B04. The sequence goes on from NZ_KV813813.1 coordinate 15,613, forward strand.
GATCTGGAAGACGTCGCCGTCGATGATGTTCTTCTTGGAGCGGTCGATGGCGTCCTTGAAGCCCTGTTCGCTCCAGGTGAGGGTGACGTCTTCGCGGACCTTACGGTCGACGTCTGCCACGCCGGAGAGAGTGGAGGTGGTTGCGGTGGCGCCGCGCTGCAGGCGGCGGAGCATGCTGTGCAGGCGCGCGACAGCATCCTGGTAGGCGCCGTCAACGTTTTCGCTGGTGCCGTTGAAGTTGATGGCGTTGGCGACGAGTAGGACGGTGCCGTCCTTGTTGTCGTGGATTGCCATGTCGGAGACCATGTTGAGCGCGAATTCGGGCAGGTTCACGTCGTCGGCGGGCGGGAAGGGCAGGTGCTCCCAGTGGCGTACGACGTCCCAGCCGAGGTAGCCGACCAGGCCGGAGGTGAGCGGCGGCAGGGTCGGGTCGGGTTCGGTGTAGAGCATCTGCAGGGTCTTGGCGATGGCTTCTACGGGGTCGCCGTCGACGGGTGCGCCGGCGGGGGTGCGGCCCTGCCAGTGGACTGCGCCGTCAACGGTGGTGAGGGTGGAGCGGGAGGACGCGCCGATGAAGGAGTAGCGGTCCCAGGCTGCGGATTCGCCTTCTGCGGAGATTTTGGCGGATTCGAGCAGGAAGGTGCCGTGGGCTGCGTCGACGGGTTCGCCCTGGTCGTTTTGGAGTACGAGGGATCGGTAGATGCCGATGGGGGTGAGTGAGTCGGCGAGGATTTTGATGTGTACGGGAATGACGCGGGTGCCGGCTGCGCGGGCGCGGAATTCTTCGAGGCTGGGGGTGATGGTGCCCAAATCCTGCATTGCTGTACTCCTTGGTGTTGGGTTGGGAGCGCATCGGTGCGCTGTGTCCCTTAGCTACCGCGCGGGGTTTTTACCGGTATATGGGGTTTTACCGGTGCATGGGTTTTTACCGGTATATGGGGGTACCGGGACATATGTGCCGGTGTGTATCTCTCTGGCGCATACTTGCCAGATCCATAGACGCCCGATAATGCCTGATAAATCCCGGTAAGCCCGGTGCGCGCGTTGTTTCAGTTTAACCGGTGCTGCGGCCCAGTTCCACGGTGAAGATTCAATAGTTCTCTTCGTGAAACTGAGCCGCGTACCGTTCAGCCGTGTTAGTTGCTGAACTGCTTGAGGGTTGCCGCGGTCTGCAGTGCCGCTGCGGTCGCCTCGTAGCCCTTGTCTTCGTTGGAGCCTTCCAGGCCTGCACGGTCGAGTGCCTGCTGCTCGTTGTCGCAGGTGAGCACGCCGAAGCCGATGGGGCGGCCGGTCAGCACGGACACGTCGGTCAGGCCGTTGGTTGCGCCCTGGCAGACGTAGTCGAAGTGGGGGGTGCCGCCGCGGATGACCACGCCGAGCGCGACGATTGCGTCGAACTTCTCAGCGAGGCGGGTTGCAGCGACGGGCAGCTCGAAGGTGCCGGGAACGCGCACGAGGGTCGGCTCGATGCCTGCGTCGCGTGCTGCACGCTGCGCGCCGTCGATGAGGCCATCCATGACCTGGGTGTGCCAGCTTGCCGCTACGATTGCGAGCTTGAAGCCCTTGTAGTCTTCGGGGTTGAGGGTGGTGTCTGCTGCGCCTACGCCGCTCATTGTGTTCTCCTTGTGGGTTTTTGGTTTTTGAAAAATTAGGGGTTTGCAGGGGTGCCGCTACGCGCTTTTGAGCACGTGGCGCATGCGCTCACGCTTGGTCTGCAGGTAGTGTGCGTTCTCGACTCGGGCGGGAATTTCGTCCGGGATGAGTTCGGTGACCTGCAGGCCGAGGCTTTCGAGCGCCTCCTGCTTGGCGGGGTTGTTGGTCACGAGCCTCAGCTCGTTCACGCTCAGTTCCTGCAGGATCAGTGCCGCCTGCGAGTAGTCGCGCATGTCGCCGTCCAGGCCGAGCGCCAGGTTCGCGTCGAGCGTGTCGAGTCCGGCATCCTGCAGCGCGTAGGCGCGGAGCTTGTTGACCAGGCCGATGCCGCGTCCTTCGTGGTTGCGCACGTAGATGAGGTACCCGCCGGTGTGGCCAATGATGCGCAGGCCGTTCTCCAGCTGGGGGCCGCAATCGCATCGGAAGGAACCGAAAATATCGCCGGTGGCGCATTCGGAGTGGATGCGTACCGCGGGCACTCCCCCGTCCTCGGCGGGGACGGGGGTGCCGTCACGGTCGAGGGCGCGGGCGCTGATGTGCTCGGCGCCGTCTGCGAATCGCCAGGCGCGCAGGCCGAACACACCCTGCGGGGTGGGTACGGCGACCTCTTCGGTGCTTTCAACCAGCAGCGGGCTGGGGTTGGGCACCATGTCGAGGGGGCTGACTCGGTAGCCTTCAGCGAGCTGGGAGGCGATGCGCAGGGATTCGGCACTGAGCTCTTCAGCCTGCGCCTCAACCGGCTCGACCGGGGTGCCCGGCTCTGCCAAGGTGACAGCCGCGGGGGTGCTCAGCTCTGCGGGAGTGCCCGGCGTTGCCTGGGTGTTAGGGGTTTCGCTCATGCGTTCTCCTACGCCTTAGCTACGTACTTGATGAGGTCTTCGATAGAGATCATGGGCAGGTTGTGCTCGGTGGCGAAGGCGCGCAGTGCGTCGAAACGCATCATGGAGCCGTCGTCGTGCACGACCTCGGCGATAACGCCCACGCCGGACAGGCCCGCCGCGAGGGAGAGTTCCACTGCGGCTTCGGTGTGGCCGGGGCGTTCCGCCACGCCGCCGTCAACGGCGCGCAGCGGGAAGATGTGGCCGGGGCGGGTAATGTCCGCCGGGGTCGAGGCTGCATCCGCGAGGATCTGCACGGTGCGGGCGCGGTCCGCCGCGGAGATACCGGTGCTCACGCCGGATGCCGCATCGCAGGAGACGGTGTATGCGGTGCCCTTGGGGTCTTCGTTGTTGGTGACCATGGGCGGCAGGTTCATCTCGTCGGCACGCTTGTTGCTCAGGGGTGCGCAGACCACGCCGGAGGTGTAGCGGATCATGAAGCCCATCAGCTCGGGGGTTGCGTGCTCGGCGGCGAAGATGATGTCGCCTTCGTTTTCGCGGTCTTCATCGTCAACGACGACTACGGCGCGACCTGCGGCGATAGCGTCCACTGCGGTCTGCACGCTGTCGAGGACGCTTGCGGCGTCGGCGCGACGCGGCGCAACCTGCTCAGAGGAAGAAGCCTGGGGCACGCCTGCGAACGCGGTCAGACGCTGCACGTACTTAGCGAGCGCATCGGTCTCAAGGTTCACGCTGTCGCCAACCTTGAGGGCGCCGAGGTTGGTTGCCTTCAGGGTTTCGGGGATCAGGCCGACCTCGAACCATGCGGGGGTTTCGCCGGGTGCAGATACCGCGGTGACGGTCAGGGACACGCCAGAAACAGCGATGGAGCCCTTCTCAGCGAGCAGGGGTGCCAGTTCGGTGGGCAGGTTGAAACGCAGGGTGCTCCACGCCTCGTGCGCGGTGACGGATGCGAGGGTACCGACCGCATCCACGTGGCCCTGCACGACGTGACCGTCGAGGCGGCCACCGGCGGGCAGGCAGCGCTCCAGGTTGACGGTGTCGCCGGGGTTCAGGTTGCCGAGGTTGGTGCGGCGCAGAGTCTCACCCATAGCGTAGGCGCGGAACTGGCCGGGCTGCAGCTGGTCGAGGTCGATAGCGGTGAGGCATACACCGTTGACGGCGAGGGATCCGCCGTGTTCGAGGTCGGCGACGATGTCTCCGGCGTTGAGGGTCAGGTAGGCTGCGTCGCTACCTTCGATGGGGGTGATGGATTCTACGGTGCCGAGGGCGCCAATGATTCCGGTAAACATGTGTGCTTTCCTTTTCTCGCCGTGTCCGCCGGGGCGTCGTCGTTGAGGGCGACGGGCGGCGATGGTTTGTTCGTCGGTATAACTATACGTATTTTTCGAATATTCCCCGTGACGGGGAGCTTTTGTGCCAGCATGCGAACCAGCCGGCATGAATTAGTCGGGCACAGGCGGGGGTCCTTGAGGTACTACTCCCCCGCCCGTGCTCAGCCCAAGGGAGACTAGCCCAAGCGGAAGCTAGTCCAGCCTCGGTTCGGGCGCGTGGCAGGCGTCCAGCTTCGGCAGGGTACGCCGCTCACCCGGTTCCTGCGCCGTTCCGCGAGGTGCCGGCACCAGATGCGTTGCGGTGTCATTGCCAAGCACGCGCACCGCCGGGAACATGCCCAGATCGTCCAGTTGCAGGCGCGGCGCCTGCGCGAGGGTGTCCACGAGCAGACGGTACACGGCGCTCTTGCCCTGCCCCATGATCATGGGGGCGCGGTACCAGACCATCTCGTCGATGAGGTCTTCACCGGCGAAGAGGCCGACCATGCCGGGTCCGCCCTCAATCATGAGGTGCCGCACCCCGCGGGCGTACAGTTCGTCGAGCAGTTCACGCGGGTCGTGGGTGAAGACCTGCAGGAAGTTCTGCGGGTCCGCCTCCACACCTTCGGGCGGGTTGAGGCCGCGCACGCGGTAGTTCTCGGTAATCTCGGTTTTACCCATGACCACGCGCAACGGCTGCTTCTCGAAGCGTTCCCCGTTGGCGTCGCGCGCATCCAGGGTCGGGTCGTCCATGAGGGTGGTTCGGGTGCCGATCATGACGGCGTCGGCGCGGTGACGAATCAGGTGCCCGTCAATGCGTGCGGCGGGGCCGGTAATCCACTTGCTCGTGCCGTCAGCAGCCGCGATGAACCCGTCCAGGGTGGACGCGCTCTTTGCGGTAATGAAGGGGCGGCGTTCGGCGGCGGCAATGAACCAGCGCTCGTTCAGCAGGTAGGATGCGTCCGCGAACTCCTCCATGGCGTGCACGGTGACGCCCTGCGAGCGCAGGTAGGCGGCGCCTCCAGCTGCGTTTTCGGTGTCGTCGCTGTAGGCGTAGTAGAGTTCGCTGATGCCCGCCTCGGCGACGGCGTGTGAGCAGGGGCCGGTGCGTCCGGTGTGGTTGCAGGGCTCGAGGCTCACGTACATGCGGGCGCCGGTGAGGTCGGTTCCCGCGGCTCGGGCGGCGGCGAGGGCGTCGGCTTCGGCGTGCGGGGTGCCTGCGCCTCGGTGGTAACCCACGTGCAGCAGGTGCCCGTGCGCGTCAGTGATGACGGCGCCGACGAGGGGGTTCGCGCCGCGGATACCCTGGCGTGCCGCCTGCAGTGCCAGGGTCATGGCCTCTGCGTGGCTGAGCTCCTGCTCGGGGCCGGGCAGCTGGAGGGTGCGTGCGGCGGGCAACCCGGCGAGGTGACCGTACTCCGCGGCGGAGTAGTCTACATCGTTGCGCGGCGAAGATACGCTCGGGGCGACGGTTAGGGGCAGGTGCGCGCTCGCCAGCACCTGCAGCGAGGGGTTCTGCGGCATTTATGCACGGCCCTTCTGCACGTCGGTTACCTCAACGGTCACGTCGGGGAACTGGGTCTGTACCTGGGTCTTCTGCGCCTCCAGGTTGCGGGTGCGCCACCAGACGAAGAAGCCGACCAGGGTGAAGCATCCGTAGAACACGTACATGAGGGAGGTCGCGTAGTAGCCTGCGCTCCACAGCAGCGGCACGCCGACCAGGTCGACGGCAACCCAGATGAGCCAGAATTCAACCCAGCCGCGCGCCATGCCGTAGGTGGCGAGTAGCGAGCCGGTGAAGATCCAGGCGTCGGACCAGACCGGTTCATAGGAGCCGAGGGCACGGAAGATGGGGGTGAGCAGCAGGGTGCCCGCAACCATGGCGACAACCAGGCCTGCGCGTTCGGTGTTGGTAGCCCACTTGGGAATCACTGCGGCACCTTCGGAGGCGTCACCACCGGCGGCGCGGGTTGCACGCCAACGATGCCAGCCCCAGATGGACACGGCAATGAACATGATCTGGCGGCCTGCCTGGCCGAGCATGGTCACGGGGTGCGGGCTGCCGACGAGGGCGCCCAGGAAGACGGTGAGGAGCAGTAGATTGCCGAGAATGCCGACGGGCCACGCCCATACTTTGCGTCGCATGCCGCCGAGCGCCGATGCCAGGCCGAATGCGTTTCCGAGAACTTCGCGCACGAGGAGGGACTGGTCCCCCACGTGAATTTGTGCGTCGAAGAGCCACCGCAAAATGTCCATGTTTCTTTCCTCTCTGAGTTGGACCGTGTGTCGGATGCGCTGTGTGCGCATCTGCGGCGGCTCCGGGGAGAGGAACAGAAAAGGGCGGCTACCGCGGGCATCTTATGGGGCGCCCGGTATCCGTGGTGAGGCGGGAGCGGCGAATCAGCCAACCGTGGATGAAGACCGTGGCTGAAATCAGCGGCTGCGGTCGAGGGGAATAACGTACCGGCACCTACGAAAGGTGCCTTTCCCCTGCTACACAGAAAGCTACTGCTCTCTTAAACAACTGCATTGGGTGCGCGGTGCAAGCTGTCCCAAGGTTTCTCGGGAGGCTCGGCGGAGTGCGCTCCTGCCTTTTTCTGCTCGTGCTACCTTCCATCCAGACTGTACTGTCGGCACCGGATTTTCACCGGTTCGGCCTCTCTTGCGGGCGGGCTTCTCTAGCGGAGTCTTGGCATCCTGCGCGGATGCGAAGATTCGTACGATTTTTGCCTGCCTGCGAGAGCGGTTCGCGGGCTGTGACCGCCGGTTCGGAATTTCACCGACCCCGGAGCACGATGTCGATACTGATTATGCCACAGCGCACGCCGGGGGTTTAATTTGTTTTCTCTGGGATAACTTCCATGACAAGATGACGTTTTATGACTGTACTCTCGGCGCATCTTCAAGACCCTCTCAACAAGCCCTCGCGGCAGCCACTTGCGGGACCGTTTTGGAACCTGATTCTTCAATTTTTCGGGGATGATTTATCACGGTTTCATAACGGTGGAGAGCACCAAACAGACCAAAGAGTTATGAGGACCTTCTGAGGGGTTACCTAGAACACATTGAACACCCATCAATACCTTTATGACAAGGAATTATAACAATAAGGTTAAATTATTGGTTTAAGGTTTACTCCAGGGGTGATTTAAGGTTATTCTTATCTACAGGAGCTCCCATCACCGATAAACCGGTTCCGTTGAGAGCGACATGATTCGGACCATCCGAGCACTCACATCAAACCCTTAAGCTTCTGCCATTTGAAGCTGGAAAACTGGCCCGCGGACTGCATTCCTGAGGATGGTTTTCACGCAACATCTGCGCATACTGGATTGCGCAGTATTGCGGCACACGATGTTGATGTGCTTCACCATCGGGAGGCAACCACACCGAATTGTTTTCTCAACGGAACCGGCGTGGGAGCTCTTCCGAATAAACTTCCGGAAGATCGCATGGCGTGCGCCTTTGTATACCTGTACGAGGGGGCGTTGTGCGTGTCAAACGGTCATAAGCTCCCGTTCTTCTGTCGTCGCCTACCGTGGTGCGCGATGGAGGTTACGGGAACCTTGCGGGATGGTTGATCCCGCGCGCTCTGCATTGTCTTGTGGAGTGTGGTGTGTTTGGGTGGCGTATTCGCAGTGCCGGAGCGAATACGCCACCCGTTTTTAACGTGTAAAACCCTGCCCACCCCAAACTCAGGCGAGCTGCACACGAAACTCAGCCCCAGACCAGCCTCATATACCCCAGACTGAGGCAAGCTAGCCTGAGAAGGAAACCCCGTACCAAGCCACCTATATTTCCCTACCTCAAGGGGATAGGCGACCTAGAGGGCGTGTACCGGACACGCAAAGCGGGGGCTCCGTCCTCAAGGCGCCCCAGCGCCGCAGAGGGGGCACTCCCCCGCGAGCGTGAACCGGTATGCCGCTCTCTCAAACGCAAAGGTCGCCCGCGATAGTTACCTATCACGGGCGACCCTATTTGTTACCAAGCCTATAGGGGCGCAGTCGGGAATGCATAGCGGGGGCTCCGTCCTCGAAGCGCCCCCAGGCGCTGAAGAGGGGGCACTCCCCCGCTAGCATTGTCCGACGTGCCCTTCCTATGAGGCTGTCGAAGAGTTTTAGTCCTCTACTGAGCGGAATGCTACAACCGCGTTGTGGCCGCCGAAACCGAAGGAGTTCGACAGTGCCACAATCTCACCGGCGGGCAGCTCGCGTGCCTCGGTCACCACGTCCAGGTCAATCTGGGGGTCCTTGTTGTCCAGGTTGATGGTGCAGGGTGCGGTGCGGTGGTGCAGTGCCAGTACGGTGAGTACGGCTTCGAGTGCGCCCGCGCCGCCGAGCAGGTGGCCGGTCATGGACTTGGTTGCGGAGACGGCAATGTTCTTGGTGTGCTCGCCGAAGGTTTCGTGCATTGCGGTTGCTTCGGGCAGGTCACCGGCGGGGGTGCTGGGGGCGTGCGCGTTGATGTGCACGACGGTCTTCGGGTCGATGTTGCCGTCTTCGAGGGCTTCGCGCAGTGCGCGGGTTGCGCCGAGTGCTGCAGGGTCCGGTGCGGTGATGTGGTAGGAGTCGGCGGATACGCCGGTGCCTGCCAGTTCCGCGTAGACGCGTGCGCCGCGTGCCTTGGCGTGCTCTTCGGATTCGAGGATGAGCGCTGCTGCGCCTTCACCCATGACGAAGCCGTCGCGGTCGACGTCGTAGGGGCGGGATGCCTTTTCGGGTTCGTCGTTGCGGGAGGAGAGTGCCTGCATCTTGGCGAATGCTGCCATGGGAAGCGGGTGGATTGCCGCTTCGGCACCGCCGACGATGACGACGTCCGCCTTGCCACTGCGGATCATTTCAGCACCGAGCTGCATGGCTTCGGTGGAGGATGCGCATGCGGAGACGACGGTCTGTGCTGCGGCGCGTGCCTTGAGGTTCATGGAGACGGCTGCTGCGTTGCCGTTGGGCATGAGCATGGGAACGGTCATGGGGAGGACGCGGCGGGGGCCCTTTTCACGGAGGGTGTCCCATGCGTCGAGGAGGGTCCACACGCCGCCGATACCGGTGCCGAAGGCTACGCCGGTGCGTTCGGGGTCGACTTCTTCTGCGGATTCGGCGTCGGGGCCGGAGAATCCTGCGTCTTCCCATGCTTCGCGTGCGGCGATGAGGGCGAGCTGGCCCGAGGGATCCAGGCGCTTTGCTTCTACCTTGGTGAGGCGGCCGGATTCGAGGGCGGGCACTGCGAGCTGGCCTGCAATGTATACGGGCAGGTCGTATTCCTTGACCCAGGGGTGGTCGAGGGTGGATACACCAGATACGCCCTTGGTTGCGTTTTCCCAGGTGGTGGGGACGTCGCCGCCAATGGGGGTGGTCGCGCCGAGGCCGGTCACCAGCACTTTTCGAGACATTGTGGCACTTTCTCTTCGGTGGTCGATTTGGTGGTTTATCCGGTGGTGTGTGGATAAAAACCTGTAGGGCCCGGGGGTTACAGTGGGCGTTTTCACGCCGTGGAGAGTGCAGTCATCGCACCCTGCGTGTGCCCGGGGTGTGTTGGATTGAAAGCTGAGTGAATAGCGATGCGGCGCGGGCCGGTGAGAGCCCGCGCCGCCTCGTTATTGGTTATAGCTTAGGCAGCGTTCGCGATGAACTCGACTGCGTCGCCAACGGTCTTGAGGTTCTTGACCTCTTCGTCCGGGATGGTCACCTCGAACTTCTCCTCAGCGTTCACGACGATGGTCATCATCGAGATGGAGTCGATGTCCAGGTCCTCGGTGAAGGACTTGTCCAGCTGAACGTCCTCAACCTCAACGCCGGTCTCTTCGTTAACGATTTCTGCCAGACCTGCGAGGATCTCTTCCTTGTTAGCCATTCAGGGGCTCCTTTGTTTTTTCGATGGTCATCGCACCCGCCGGGTGGGGGTACGCGTGCATTACCGAGTTTATCGTGTCTGCGTGGTGTACGCATGCGTCAACTCGGAGTTTGTGGGGATGCTTTCCCGCTTTATTTTCTTTCTCGCACACCGGCGCTGTACCGGTCGTGAGGAGCGGGGAGCATCGGGCTCCGGGGTTTCCTTAGGGAAGGACGACTACCTGAGCTGCGAATGCCAGGCCGGCACCGAAACCGATCTGCAGGGCGAACTTGCCGGAGAGTTCCGGGTTCTCCTTGAGCAGGCGGTGTGCGGCCAGCGGGACCGATGCGGCGGAGGTGTTACCGGCATCGACGATGTCGCGTGCCACTGCCACCGTGTCGGGAAGCTTGAGGGTCTTGACCATCTGGTCAATGATGCGGGCGTTTGCCTGGTGCGGGATGAGCGCGCCGAGCTCGTCGGGGGTGATGCCGGCGGTTTCGAGTGCCTGCTTGGCGACCTTCGCCATTTCCCATACTGCCCAGCGGAAGACGGAGGGGCCGTCCTGACGCAGGGTGGGCCAAATCTTTTCGCCTTCTTCGACGGGGTTTGCGGCGAAGTCGCGGTTGCGGATGTCCAGCAGGGAGTGGGTCATGCCGACGGTGCCCCATCGGGAGCCGTCCGAACCCCATACGGTCGGGGCGATGCCGGGTTCGTCGGAGACGCCTACGACTGCTGCGCCTGCGCCGTCGCCGAGCAGGAAGGAGATGGTGCGTTCGGTGTTGTCGATGAAGTCGGAGAGCTTCTCAACGCCGATGACCAGCACGTGCTTTGCGGTACCCGCGCGGACGAGGGCGTCTGCCTGGGCGATGCCGTAGCAGAAACCTGCACACGCTGCGGAGATGTCGTATGCGGGGCACTTGGAGCCGATTGCGTCGGCGACCAGGGTTGCCAGGGAGGGGGTTGCGTAGGGGTGCGAGATGGTCGAGATGATGACCGCCTCAATGTCCTCACCGGTTACACCGGACGCTTCGAGGGCGTCCTTGGCGGCGCCGATGGCAAGGTCGGTTACCGACTGGTTTTCGCTGGCGCGGTGGCGGGTTGCGATGCCGGTGCGCTGCTTGATCCACTCGTCGGAGGAGTCGATTGCCTCAACGATGTCGTCGTTGGGGACGATGACCTCGCCGCGGGCTGCGCCGTAACCGAGGATGCGGGAGTAGCGGTTGATTTCGTACTGCTTGAGGGTAGTCACGTATTCAATCCTTAGTGCTGATGCTCGCAAGACACTGTGTGCCTTGCAGGTCTAAAGTGCATGTCTAGTGTGAAGGGTTCCCAGTGCGGGGAGGGCGGGGTGCTCTCCCCCGGCGTTTAACCCTTCAGCGAGGCGAGGTCCTCGGGGGTGTTGATGGAGGTGCCGGGCACGCCGCGCATCGCGCGCTTTGCCAGGCCGACCAGGGTGCCTGCGGGGGCGACCTCGATAATGCCGGCGACCTCACGCTCGAGCAGGGTTGCCATGCACAGGTCCCAGCGGACGGGGCTGGTGACCTGGGAGACGAGGGTCTTGACGAACTCTTCACCGGATGCCACGGCGGAACCGTCGCGGTTGGTCAGCAGTGCGGAGGTCGGGTCGGAGACCTGCAGGGATGCGGCGAACTCTTCCAGGGCGGGCACGGCGGGTGCCATTGCCTCGGTGTGGAATGCGCCAGCAACCTTCAAGGGGATGACGCGAGCGCGTGCGGGCGGGTTCGCGGCGAATGCTTCGATGGCGGGGATGGGGCCTGCGGCTACAATCTGGCCGCCGCCATTGGAGTTTGCTGCGACGAGGCCTGCTGCGTCGATGGCTTCGCGGACGTTTTCTTCAACGCCGCCGAGTACTGCAGCCATGCCGGTCGGGGAGGCGGCTGCCGCCTCCGCCATGCCGTTGGCGCGCACGCGCACGAAACGCATTGCGTCTTCGTCACTGAGTACGCCCGCGAGGGCTGCTGCGGTGATTTCACCGACGGAGTGACCCGCGAAGATGAGCTCTTCACCGTCGAGTTCGCGCAGTGCGAGGCGACCGGTGACGATGCCTGCAGCCACGATGAGGGGCTGGGCGATTGCGGTGTCTTTGATGGTTTCTTCTTCGGCTTCGGTGCCGTAGTGAATCAGGTCGATGCCTGCCGCTTCGGAGAGTCGTTCCAGGTGCTCACGCACACCTTCAATCTCGAGCCAGGGGCTCAGGAAGCCCTTCTTCTGGGAGCCCTGTCCGGGGCAAACGAGTGCGCGCATGCGGTGCGACCTTTCTGGTTTTTAGTACTCGTACGCGGTGCCATTATAGAGACGGAGACCACGGTTAGTCTGTTACCTATGCTACCTTGTTCAGCCGCTTTGTATAAACATCACTGTGCAGAAACTTTGGGCTGCGCTGGGAGCTTAGACAGAGGTTGAACAGTGTATAGCTTAGAACGATTTCCCCCATTCGTACAGTTCAGCCGCACAAGGTTCAAATAGAGAGACATTAAACGGCGGCGCTCAGCGCACTATTTAGAGCACTATTCAAAGCACAGTCCAACACAGCCCAGCACACTCCCCCATATCGGTGCGCTCCCCTTTAGAGGCGCGAACGCCCTATGCCCGCGGATGCGCCCGCGCGTACGTCTCCGCCAGACGCTTCATCGACACGTGCGTGTAAATCTGCGTGGTCGCCAACGACGAATGTCCCAACAGCTCCTGCACCGAACGAATATCGGCGCCACCATCCACCAGGTGAGTCGCCGCCGAATGACGCAAAACGTGCGCACCCGACGCCTGAGTATTCTCCACCGTGCGCAACAGGCGGGTCAGGTCCTCACGAATCTGACGGGCATTCGCACGCCCACCCCGAGGGCCAATAAACAGCGCCGTCACACCCTGCGCGCCCTCCGGAATCCACTGCGGACGACCATAGGACACCCAACGATTCAACGCCTTAAGCGCCGGGGTGCCCAGCGGCACCACGCGCTCCTTATTGCCCTTACCCAGCACGCGTACCGTCTTATTCGCCCGGTCCACACTCTGCAAATCCAGGCCGGTCAGCTCAGAAATACGCATGCCCGAGGCGTACAGAACCTCAACCACAGCTTCCAGACGTAGCAGGCGCGCATCACGAGGATCCTGCGCCCGACGCTCCTGCAGAGTAGTCAGCAGCTGGTTCATCTGCTCACGGCTCAGCACCGGCGGCAGGTGATTCTCCCGCTTGGGGGTGCGCATACCGCGGGTCGGGTTGGCGTGCACCAGCTCCTCCTCCTGAGCCCAGGTGAAGAACGTGCGCAGGGTCGAACCGCGGCGCGCCACCGTAGAACGAGCCGCCTGCCGCAGATGCAACGAACCCAACCACTCACGAATCAGGGACGCATCAATGCTGTCCAGATGGCGCACGCCGCGGCGCGCCATGTAGGCGAAGAAGCCCTCCAAATCGGAGATATACGAGCGGATCGTCTCTTCGGAACGGTGCTTCTCGTAGCGCAGAAAACGCTCAAAACGGTCCAGGACGGGGCGGAACACCTCGCCGGAAACGCCCAGTGCCGATTCGGGCAGAGCAGAGCTCTCTACTTGCTCCGGCGCAAGCGTGCGGGTGTAGGTCACCGGCAGGGTCGTGGAGGGAGCCTCGTCCCGGTACTCTTCCCGGTTCTCACTCCGGTTTTCTGCCTGGTTTTCAGCCCGGTTTTCGGGCTGGCGGGTGGGAGTCATGCGTCCCTCCTTTCTGGTTCCTGGCTCTGCTCTGGCGGCGTTGATGCTTCTCGACGTTGTATTTCTGCCCCCGGCGTATCTGCTGATAGCGCAGCGGCAGGGGTAGGCTCCACGCCAGTACGCGCAAGCCTACCCCAATTGTAGAGAGGTTCCACGCTCTCCACGTGCCGCCCGTCATGACCGACCGCAGTAACCCGCTACTGCCGGGATGTTCACTACGGGCGTTCAGCCGGGGTGCTCAGCGGGGGTCAGCACGGGCGTTCAGCGGGGGCTCTTCTACGCAGCGACAGCCGGGCGGACCTTTCTCCAGCTTGTTCCGCTACTCTCCGCCAGACCACAACGACCCAGGTGGAACAGGTCAGCCATCACGTCGCGAGCGCTCAACCCGAGAGCTGCGGCAATCTCGTCCACGCCGCGGTAGGAGCGCGGGCTCAAATCATCCCAGACCCTACCCTGCCGCTCCGTCAGCTCATCCAGTGCGCTGGAGGATACAGCCCGATCCCACTCGCTCTCGTGCTCGGTGCCCAGCTCGAAACCCGCGACGGCATCGTATTCGAGAATATCCGCGGCCTCGGTGAGTGTTTGCGCTAGTCCATCGCGCAACAGGCGGTTCGTACCCACCGAGTTCGGCGAATTAATCTGCCCCGGAACCGCCCAGAGGGTACGCCCAATCTCCATCGCGTGACGAGCCGTGTTCAGGGCACCGGAACGCCAGCGCGCCTCCACCACAATGGTGTGCCGCGCCAACGCCGCAATCAGGCGGTTACGCTCCAGAAAACGCCAACGCGTGGGGGTGTTGCCCACACTCACCTCGCTCATGATGAGCCCGCGGTCAACAATCATGTTCAACGCGTCCGAGTTCTGCGCCGGGTAGAGCCGGTCCAGCCCACCCGCCATGAAGGCGATGGTCGGCAGGTCGCTACCCTGCTGGGTCAGCGCCGCCCGATGCGCCGCAATATCGATGCCCATCGCACCGCCAGAAATCACCGTGTACCCGCGGCGCGCCAGCTCGGCGGCGAGGTGGGTCGTCGCCTCCGTACCGTAGATGCTCGGGTCGCGCGAACCGACCAACGCAACGCTCGGGGCAGACGCCAAATCCAGCAGGTGCCGCGAATCGCCTCGGCACCACAGCCCGTACGGTCGGTCGGGCCCCAAATCGTTCAGCTGCGGCGGCCACAGCGGATCGGCGGGAGTGACCAGCCACGCCCCGCAGGTTGCCGCCATGTGCGCCTCCGCGTTCAGGGTGCGTTCCATGCGGCGGTTCCAGCGCAGGCGGCGGGTCGCGAGCGCCTTGCCGAACTTATCGCGGCTCATCTGATGCTCACCCGGCGTGTAGTAGCCATTCGCGCTACAGAACAGGGCGGACTCCCCTTCCGCGGGTGCGCCCACCGAGTGCAGAAATTCGCTGAGCTGCGTATCCGGTTCGCCGTGCTCCCACGTGTGCTCATCCGGGATGTGCCCGGTCAGCAGGTAGTGCAGGGTCAGCGGCGCTCCCAGGGTGGTGAGGGATTCGACCACGAGCTCATCGGCGGGTTCGGCGTAGCGCATCAGCTGGGCGGTGCAGCAGCGGATGTACTCGCGGCACGCCGCCTCAACCTGCTCCGCGCTGAGGGCGGGATTGAACAGGGGCACGGGGTCAGAACTGCTGGAGGCTGTGCCCGCCGCAGGTTCGGGGTGCTCACCCTGATGCTCCTGCTGATTCATCTCTTCCAGGCGCATCTCTTCCAAGTACACAGGCTCATCTAAGTACACCGGGTTCAGGCAGGAGGCGAGGAACCCCGGCAACCGCGCCGCGTTATAGGGGCTCGGTGAGGGTTCGTGCCCCAGCGATAGAATATGCGCCACCCTCTCACGCACCAGGGCGTGCGCATCCAGGGTGCGGCCGGGCAGGCGGATCTGCAGTTCCTCCTGCACAAAAACCTCCGCCGCGCTCTCTTCTGGTGTGCGCTCTTCCGGCACATGTTCTTCAGGCACTCGCTCGTCCGGCGCTGTTTCTCTCAGCCCATTGTCTTTCAATTCGGCCTCTTCAGCTCGTTTTCTGAGCTTCTTCTCACTCATGACGTTCTTCTCCTCTCGTGAGTGATTCCTTCTATAAACCGGCACGCTATGTCAGCTGGCCCTATTTCAGCTGGCGCATTATTTCAATTGCCCCTGCTGCCGCAGAAAAAGCGCCACATCCAGGTGCTCCCGACTCGGGTAGGCGGCGCCCTCCAAATCGGCGAGGGTCCAGGCGATACGCAACACCCGGTCGTAGCCGCGAGCCGTCAGCGTTCCGCGATCCACGGCGGCGTTCAGCTCGCCGGTGAGCTTCGCATCCAGACGCAGCGGGCCGCGCAGAATCTTGCCGTTCATCTCCGCATTCGTCTTCAACCCGTACGGCTCCAGGCGCTCACGCTGAGCCTGCCGCGCCGCCATGACGCGCTCACGAATCTGCGCCGAACTCTCGTTCACCTGACCGCCCGCAAGCTCCGTGGACGACACCTTCGGAACCGTCACATTCACGTCAATGCGGTCCACCAGCGGGCCGGACAGCCGCCCAAAATAGGCGCGACGCTCACGCGGGGCACACGTACACTCCGTACCGGTGCCCACGTTCATGCCGCAGGGGCACGGGTTCGCCGCCAGGATCAGCTGAAAACGCGCCGGATAGGTCGCCGACGCGCTCGAACGGTCCAGGGTCACGGTCCCCGACTCCAGGGGCTGACGGAGCGAATCGAGCACCGTGCGTTTGAACTCCGGTGCCTCGTCGAGAAAGAGCACGCCGCGGTGCGCTTTAGACACGCAACCCGGGCGGGGAATACCGCTGCCGCCGCCCAGAATCGCTGGCGCGGAGGCGCTATGATGCGGCGCCTCAAACGGCGGCTGACGCACCAGCTCGCTCAGGTGCTCCCCCGCCGAGCAGAGGGAACGGATCGCGGTCACCTCCATCGCGGCATCGTTGTCGAGGGTCGGCAGGATGCTCGGCAGGCGCTCCGCCAGCATGGTTTTACCCGAACCGGGCGGGCCTGTCAGCAGCATATGGTGGCCACCCGCAGCGGCAATTTCCAGGGCGAAACGACCCTGCGACTGACCGGCAACATCGCTCATATCCGAGGGAATTTCAGCCGGTTTCGCCGCCGGGGCGCTCGCCTCCGTCTGCGGGGCGGGCGGATAGGTCAGCTTCTGGCTCTCAGCGCCGAGCGCGGCAAAAACCTCAGCCAGGCAGCGGAAACCGCTCACCTGCGCGCCGGGAATCAGCGCCGCCTCCTCAGCGTTTTCGGCGGGCACAATCACGCGGTGGTGTCCGGCATCCACGGCGGCTTTGACCGCCGGCAGGATGCCCGGCACGGGGCGTATCGTTCCGTCTAGCCCCAGCTCACCCAGGAAGACGCTATCGCCACTGGGGTGCAGCTTCTTCTCCGCCTGCAGCGCCGCAACCACAATGGCTAGGTCGAACGCCGAGCCTCGTTTGGGCAGGGTCGCGGGGGTCAGGTTCACGGTGAGCCGGTGCTGAGTGAGGGTGATGCCGGTGTTCTTCGCCGCGGAGCGCACACGCTCTTTAGATTCGTTGAGGGCGGTATCGGGCAGTCCCAGCAGCACGAAGCCGGGCAGACCCTGCGAGATGTCAGCCTCGACGTCAACAATGTGCCCGCGCAGGCCAACCAGCGCCACGGAATAGGTGCGTGCGAATCCCATTACGCCACCGCCTTCAGATGCTCGAAGGTGAAGGTTTCGCAGGTTCCGGTCACCGCAATAGCGTCAATGCGAAAGCGCGGAAAATCCAGGTTCTCGCGCAACCTGCACCAGAGAATCGCCAACGAGCGCGTGCGGCGCGCCTTATCGCGGTCAATAGACGCGAACGGGTGCCCAAAGTCTTCGCTGCTGCGGGTCTTGACCTCAACGAAAACCAGTTCGTCCTCGGGGTCAATGGCGATCAGGTCGAGCTCGCCGCGGATCTGTTCGTGTTCCAGCCCGGCGGGCGGTCGCCAATTCCTCTCCAGGATGCGGTAGCCGTTCGCTTCCAGGATGCGGGCGGTCAGCTCCTCGCCCCACCTGCCGACGCTGTGGGCGCGGGGCTGGGTTCGCGGAGGCTGGGTGCTCTGGAGCAGAGGTCTGTTGGGTGCGCTTCGGGTTGCGGCGCGGGCTGTTATTCGGGCTGTTGTCATGGGTCTCTCCCCCGGTAGATAGCGGTAGTGCTTCTACTGTGCCCGCCGCGCGCGTGCCCGAAGGCGGTTAACGAAAAACTGTGGATAACCTCGGCTCCCAGAAGGAATTAGAGGTTATCCACAGCCGTTTATTTGAAATTTTGGGGCGTATTTTTCAAAAATGCCGCTCGGGTGCCGATTCGACGCGTCATATTCGCGCGGCTTCATCACACAGTTTCATAACGCAGCTTCATCGCGCGGTTTCAACACCCAGCTCTGCCGCCCAGCAGCTCGGCAGCCCCGTGCTTACCCCCGGCAAGGCGGTAAATCAGGCGTGAGCTAGGCGTTAAAGTCAGGCATTTCCGGCACGGTGAACTCCTGGTTGGGCAGGCGCTCCTCCACGTTCACGTCACGCACCGAGTAGGCGTGCACCTTCTTCACAAAGCGGTTGGAGCGGAATACATCCCACACCCACACGTCGCTCATGCTCACCTCAAAGTAGAGGGTGCCGTCCTGCACGTGCGGGGTGACGTCCACCTGGTTTGCCAGGTAGAAGCGTCGGTCGGTTTCTACCGCGTAGCTAAAGAGCGACATGACGTCTTTGTATTCGCGGTAGAGCGCCATTTGGACGTCGGTCTCGTAGTTTTCGAGGTCTTCTGCGCTCACTACTCTTCCTTTCCTGGGCTTTTTTAGTACTGATTCAGCGGTGGCACGTTAGGCTTTCGCAGGCTTCCGAGGCGCGGTTTTCAGGAACACCACGCACTCTAGCCGCGCTGTGCCGCAGCCGCCTCAATCTGCTCGACGGTCGCCGGGAGCGACCATGACAGTCGATGCTGCGGGCTGGGGCCCTGCACGCTAATCGCTTCGCGGTGCGCGGCAGATCCGTAGCCCTTGTTCTTTGCCCAGCCGTACCCCGGGTAGCGGATATCCAGCTGAACCATCAGCTCGTCACGTTCCACCTTCGCAACCACCGATGCGGCGGCGATGGAGGCGCACTTGTAGTCGCCCTTAATGACCATGGTCACCGGCATCTGCGCGGGCTCATCTGCACCACCCTCACCTACGCCTTCCCAAGCCTGGGCGAGCAGTGCGTTGTAGTGTGCCTGCGCCGGGTCCGGCGCCAGCGCGCTGAACAGGTCCTCCTGCGGAGGGGTGAACCAGTCGTGCTTACCGTCCAGCAGGGCGGCGTCGGCACGGTATCCGCGGCGCGCCAGCTCGGCGAGCGCACGCTGGGCGGCAAGCCTCAGCGAGAGGGTCATGCCGAGCCGATCAATATCAGCCGGTTCCACGTGCCCGACCGCCACGGCGCACCACTGGCGGATTTCGGGAACCATGGATTCGCGGCGTGCCGGTGAGAGCGCCTTGGAGTCGATCAGCCCGCCCACCTCGAGGGTGGCGTCCGGGGTGAGGATTGCGACGCCCACGGTGACCGGGCCCGCCATGGAGCCGCGGCCTACCTCATCGATTCCGGCAACCGTGCGGGCACCGGAGGCGAAGAGCTGCTGCTCGTACTCAAGGTCTGCAGCTGGCGGGGTTGCTTTGGCGGGCTTAGCTTGAGCGGGTTTCGTTGCGCTCTTCTGGGCGCTCACCATCATTGCCACGCTCGCTTATTCGCTCGGGGTGGAGGACGGTGCAGGAATCGAGGAGAACACCGAGCTCTGATCCTGCAGCAGACCGAAGTGGTTCAGCGGCCAGGCCACCACGAACACGTTACCCTGCACGTCATCCTTGGAGATGAACGCGGTGCCGTCGCTAATGTGGTAGCGGGAGTCGGCGGAGTTGCTGCGGTGGTCGCCCATCACGAAGTACTTGCCGGCGGGCACGGTCACCTTGAAGGGCATCTCCGAGGGCGGGTTGCCGGGGTACAGGTACGGTTCGGTAATCTCTACGCCGTTGACCTTGATTTTACCGTTGCCGTCGCTTTCGACCACGTCACCGGGAGTACCGATAACGCGCTTGACCAGGAAGTTCGAGGAAGTATCCGGCAGAATACCCGCGAAGGACAGGGCGTCCTTGAGCGGGCTGCTGGTCTTCTGGGTGGAAGGAATCCAGCCCTGAGAGTCCTTGAAGACGATGACGTCGCCGCGCTTAGGCTCGCTAAAGTAAGAGCCCGCCACGTTAATGAACACGCGGTCGTTGACCTGCAGGGTCTGCTCCATGGAGCCGGAAGGAATGTAGAAGCCGCGCAGCAGGAAGGTCTTGACCAGGAATGCGATGACCAGCGCGTACAGGATGACGGTGCCGCCTTCGCGTGCCTGCACCCAGAGCCATTCGCCGAGGCGGCCTTCTTCCTGCGCCTGGGAGTAGGTCAGCTCTGCCTGTTCGGCGCGCTTTGCCTTGCGGCGTTCCTTGGGGGTCATTTCGGAGAAGTCCTTGGTGGTTTCCACGTCTGCGGCACTCTCCTCATCTGCGATAGTCTCCTCGTTTGCGGTTTCTTCGCGCTTAGTGTTCTTTGCGGCGGAAGAAGTCGCGACGGCGGCATCTGCGGAGGCGGCGCTCGCCTCGGCGCTAGCTACCACCTCGTGATCACGCTCAGATGCACCCTTGGTATCGCTTTCGGTCGCCTCAGTAGCGCCCGCGGATGCCACCCAGGGGGCCGCCTTCTCTGTGCCCGCATTCTCTGCGGCACTCTGCTCGGCAGCAGCCTTCTCAGCTGCTGCCTTTTCGGCGGCGAGGCGCGCGAAGTATTCTTCCATTTCCCGGCGCTCGCGGCGGCTTTGAGGCTGGTATCCCTCAGGGAAGGGGCTGGTGTTCGCAGTGTTCTTGTCGTCTGCCATGCTGGAGTGAGCCTTTCGTTTGAGAGATACCTAGCTCGAGTGAAACGGTACCTAGCTATTGTATCGAGAGTGTTTGCGCTCTTGGGCTTTTATTTTCTGAGAGCGGCAAGGTTCTCAGAAAACGAGGTCTCAGAATATGCAAAAACCGCTCCTCTCCCGCGGAATGCGGTTGGGGAGCGGTTTGCAACAGAATTCTGTATCTATAAAGATTAGAACTCGCGCTTCTCGCGGATACGAGCAGCCTTACCGTGGCGGTCGCGCATGTAGTACAGCTTTGCACGACGGACGTCACCGCGGGTCACAACCTCGATCTTCTCGATGGAGGGAGAGTGAACGGGGAAGGTACGCTCAACACCAACACCGAAGGAAACCTTGCGGACGGTGAAGGTCTCGCGAACGCCTGCACCCTGGCGGCCAACGACGAAGCCCTTGAAGACCTGGATACGGTGGTTCTTACCTTCAACGATCTTAACGTGAACGTTCAGGGTGTCACCGGGGCCGAATGCGGGGATGTCGTCACGGAGGGACTTCTTGTCGAGGAAGTCAAGAGTCTGCATAGTTGTAGATCTCCAGAGCCATCTGCCGCAGGTCAAATAGACTCAGATTGCTCTGCCCCGCTGCGGGACAGAAAACTTCATGCTTCGGACAGGATTGGTGCCCGAAGGTTGACATCGTTGGTCGCTCTTCCCCCTGCGGCAGGGGCGTGCCCGATGTCAACACAATGCTCCATTATCCCAATGCACCCGCGTTTATGCAAGCATCCGGGGAGCACTTTTAGAAGGGGGGTTCGTCACTCTGCGCTCCCCCGCCCTGGGATGCGCCGTTCTGGGATGCACCGCTCTGCGCCGGAGCACCCGGAGCGGCCACACCCGACGCCTCCGCGTTCTGCTGGGGTGCGTGCGGCGGGGCATACTGCTGCGTGTACTGCGACATACCCAGCTGAGGTGCGCCCTGCTGAGGCGCGCCCTGCATGGATCCCTCGTTGACCGTGCGCTTCTCCACGGTGCGGGCGAAGGTGCTCGTACCGTAGTTCAGGTCGTGACCGATACCGAGGGCATCCACCTCTACGGTAGTGCCCTGCGTGCCGTCTTCGCGGTTCCAGCGGCTAATGCGCTGGCGGCCACTCACGACCAGCGGTTGCCCCTTCTCAATGGAGGTGGCGATGTTCTGGGCGAGACGGCGGTAGGCTTTCACGGTGTACCAGTTGGTGGTGCCTTCTTTCCAGGTGCCAGTGGCGTCCTGCCAGCGCGGGGTGCTGGCGAGGCGAAAGTTCACGACGGGCACCCCGTTGGGCAGGGTGCTCAGTGCCGGGTCGGAGGCGGTGAATCCGCGGATCAGGATGGTGTCACTCATGGTTTCTCCTTAGAACTAGTGAGTGGGTTCCTTCACCTTGCCAGCGCTGAGCCGACCCTGCACCCGGCGGTTACCGCTTCTGTGGATAACCTCGCGTTTTGCGGTTTTGGGTGCCGCCTGTGGATAGAGTTTTTGAACTTTTCGCCTCGTTTTTTCAAAATTTGCTCGCGGTAGCACGCTCCCCGCAGAAATATGACGGCCGCTCCCCCACGGCTAAGACCCCCATCCCCCCTCACCAATACCTCCGCAACCCCTACCCCACCCGGCATGGTGACAGGTATCTCAGCGTCGGGGCGACTATTTTTACCCTCAAGTTCACTATTTCAGCCCCGCGCCCTCTATCCTTGATGATGCGGTGCACTCAGCCGCATCCCGTCTACCCGCCTTGGAGAATCCGTGAGCAAAAAGCCCGCGAACAACAACCTGCCTTCTTTACAGGAACTTCAGCAGCTACAGCGCAACCTGCCCAAGCTGCCCGACTCGATGGACCCGCAGAAGAAGCGCCTCATTTACGGTCTGCTCGCTGTGCTTGCCGTGATCGTGCTGATTATTGGCCTGGTCTATGTGAGCAAAAACGGTGTGGACGGCCTGCTCGGTTCGGATGCGACGACCTCCGCCACCGACGAGGAAGAAACCACCGTTGCCACGGAAACCCTCGCTGAGGTCAAGAACCCGTACAAGGCAGTTGACCCCGCGACCGCGCTCGCACCGGATCTGGCGACCGCGAAGAGCGAGCTGGCATCCCTGCAGGTGAAGGAACGCGCGTCGAAGGCTGGCTACTCTCGTGAACAGTTCGGCCCCGCCTGGGATGACGTTGACGGTAACAAGTGCAACACTCGCGACGACATTCTGCGCCGCGACCTGACCAATCTTCGTTTCAAGGTCAGGACCCACGCATGCACCGTAATTAGCGGCACGCTGGATGACCCGTACACCGGCAAGACCATCGAGTTCAAGCGCGGCAAGAAGACCTCCTCGGCCGTGCAGATTGACCACGTGGTGGCTCTTTCGAACGCATGGCAGACCGGCGCGCAGGATCTGACCGCAGAGCAGCGCCGCCAGCTGGCGAACGACCCGGAGAACCTGCTCGCCGCGGACGGTCCGGCGAACCAGCAGAAGTCCGATGCGGACGCCTCCGAGTGGTTGCCGAGCAACACCGCCTACCGCTGCACCTACGTGGCACGCCAGGTGCACGTGAAGGCGAAGTACAAGCTGTGGGTTACCGCGGACGAGAAGAAGGTCATGGAGCGTACCCTTAACTCCTGCAAGGACACCAACCCGGCTAAGAAGTAATCCCAGCCAAGAAATAGCCTCCCGGCACCTCGCGGCACACCAACGCAAAAAGCATAAAGAAAACCGCCTCGCACCCTGAGTTTTGGGTGCGAGGCGGCTTTCTTATGTGGCGCCCCAGGAGGGAATCGAACCCCCGACCAAGAGATTAGAAGGCTCCTGCTCTATCCTCTGAGCTACTGAGGCCTTCCTCTAGGGTACATGAGAATTTATGCTTCTCATGCACCGCGCCTCTCACGCGGGGGCTGTTCCGTTGGGCAGCTCATCCGGCTGGCGCGGCATCCATCGAGCGCGCCGGGAGCTTACACCGGGAGTTCGCGCTGGGAATTCACGCTAGGAGCCTACCTTGGCGGCTTCCCTCTCTGCCTTCTTCACATCGCGGCGGCGTGCACGGCGGCTTGATGCGCCGGGGAACAGCTGCCACCACAGGCGGATGGTGGTGCGGCGAATCTGCGTGGGGTGCAGGCTCACGTACACCAGGCGGCGGGTTGCCGGGTCGAGGGCGACCAGGTAGATGATGTAGCCCAGGCAGATGACCGTCGCGATGAGTCGGCCCATGTCCTGGTTGAAATCGCGCAGGTAGGGCGACACGTTCAGCTGGTCGCTCACACCGTACGCCATGAAGAACAGCGTGGTGATGAAGTACCACATGAGCTGGAAGTGCGAGCGCAGACCGGTTGCGGCGAGCATCGGGATGGCCCAGAGCAGGTACCAGGGCTGAATCATGGGGCTGCACAGGAGCATGAACAGAATCGCGAGGCCGGCGTGGCGCACGATGTTGCGGTCGCGTCCGACGAATGCCATTGCCACGGCGCCAAGCATGCCGATGCCCTTGCCGACGGTTTCGATGAGCTTGCGGATGACTTCGAAGGTGTCGCCCTGAACGAACAGGGAGGCGGCGCCAATGACCAGGCCGAAGGGGGTGTACCAGATGTACTGACCGCCGGTGGTGGACAGTGCCTTAATCCAGCCGAATTCCAGTCCGGTCACCCAGCCCATAAGCGCCATTTCAGCGAACAGTAGCACGCCGGAGAGGCCCCAGAAGATGAACTTGCGCGGCCAGGAGGCGTTCTTACCTGCCCAGAGCAGACCCACGAAGGGCAGCACCACGAGGGCGAGCGGCTTGACGGCAACGCCGAGGGCTACGAAGGTCACACCGAGCGGGCCACCCCACCAGGTGTCGCGGTAGCGCTTAGCGTAGTAGAGGCCGCCGAGCATGAACATGGTCATGAGCGAGTCGTTGTGGCCGCTGGCGATGAACGATGCGATGAACAGCGGGTTCGGGCCGATCTGCCAGAGGGCGCGGACCTGGTTGAAGCCGTGTGCCTTGGCAAGTTTTGCCACGTAGAAGAGGATGCCGATGACCGCGAGCACGGAGAGCAGGCGGAAGTAGAAGAGGGAGAGGTCGATGTTCTCCCCCGCCAGGCGCACAATCCACTCTTCGAGCTTGAGGGAGACCGGGCCGTACGGGGGCGGGGATTCCGCCCACATGGGGTCCGCGCCGTTCTGCATGAAGTTTGAGATTTCGGAGACACCGTGCTTGTACGGGTTGAGGCCGTGCGCCATGACCATGCCCTGACCGTAGTAGGAGAACATGTCACGGCTGTAGATGGTGAAGGCGAAGACCTGCGGCAGGGACCAGCTGGTGATGACTGCAATCATCCAACGCATGGTGTTGGGTTCGTTCCAGTCGCCCATTTTCTGGTAGATGCGCAGCCATTCGCGGCACATAATCATGGCGCCGAGGGCGAGCATAATAATGCCGGTGATGACCCATGCGGCTTCGAATCGGATGGCGCGGATAATGTCGTAGCGCCAGAAGCTGGAGCTGTCGGCGAGCCAGCCGACGGCGTAGGAGCCGAGGGTGACCATGATAGAGCCGATGGTGCCAATAATTACCGTGCGCAGACGGTGATTATTGACGTAGTCCAAGAGTTTGGGTGAGAGAGGTGCGTCGTGTGCGCTGGGGGTGGTGAGCCGGTGTGTTAGCTCCTTTGGTGCGCGCATAACTCCCTTTCTGTCTGCATCGTCGTTCTGGCTTTTATCATACCGGAGCCCTTGGATGCACTTGTGAGAATCACTGTTGCGAAAGCGCTTGTGGACACGCATCGACTCCCCTACCTGTGTGTTTTTATGACATCGTGGGAGTCCGGTCGGCGGCGTTTAGGGGTAGAGTGGGAGGGTGAGTATTTCTAGTGAACGTATTGTATGGATTGACTGCGAGATGACCGGCCTGGACGTGGAGAACGACGCTCTCGTCGAGGTGGGCGTCCTGGTCACGGATGCCGATTTGAACATTCTGGGTTCTGGCGTTGAGTTCGTCATTAAGCCCGGTGATGAGTCTCCTGCCGGTGCGCTGGAGAACATGAATGATTTTGTGCGTTCGATGCATGAGGCGTCGGGTCTGCTGCCCGATATTGAGCACGGTGTGTCGATGGATTACGCGCAGGAGCAGGTGCTTCGTTACATCAAGAAGTATGTTCCGGTGGCGGGCAAGGCGCAGCTGGGCGGCAACTCGGTGGGCATGGATAAGCGCTTCTTGGAGCGTTACATGCCAGAGGTCATGGCGCACCTTCACTACCGCGTGATTGACGTGTCCACCATTAAGGAGCTGGCGTCGCGCTGGTATCCGGCGGCTCGTCATAGTGCCCCGGCGAAGACCGGTAACCACCGCGCGCTGGGCGATATCAAGGATTCGATTGATGAGTTGAAGTATTACCGCCGCGCCATTTTTGTGCCGCAGGGCCCGGATGCAATTGCTTCGGCGCAGATTGCGCGTGAGGTGGAGGCGGAGCGTGCCGCACGTGAAGCGGCTGAGCGTGAGGCTGAGGCGTCCTCTTCTGAGGCGACTGAGGCATCCAAGGCGTAAGCACAGTATGTAACGAGCATCACAGCTTTTCAACTTGGCAGGTTTCTGAATCTCCTGTACAGTAGTATCCGTTGCATATCGCAAGGGAAACCAAGCGAAGCACATGGTGGTCGTAGCTCAGTTGGCAGAGCGCCTGGTTGTGGTCCAGGAGGTCGCGGGTTCAACCCCCGTCGATCACCCCGATGGAAAGGGTCGTTATGGTTATCCGTAACGACCCTTTCGCTTACCCTCAATCCGGTTCACCTACGCACGGTGTACCCGGCAAGTTCCCGTTCAACAGTTCCCATTCAACACAAGCAAAGGATAATTCCGTGGCTATTCGCCCCATCGTTATTCACGGCAACCCCGTTCTGCACCGCCCCGCGGCACCCGTCACCGAGTTTAATGATGAGCTCAAGGAGCTCGTGGCTGACATGTACGAGACCATGGACGCATCCAACGGTGTGGGCCTGGCGGCACCGCAGATTGGTGTGGGTCTGCGCATCTTCACCTACAAGATGGAGAATGAGGACGGCGTTCCCCCGCGCGGCTGCATCATCAACCCGGTGCTGACCCTGGGCAAGATTTCTACCGCTGACCCGGACCCGTACGAGGAGGAAGAGGGCTGCCTGTCCTTCCCCGGTTACGGCTTCCCCCTCAAGCGCGCCGAGTGGGTGACCGTGAACGGTCTTGATGAGCACGGCAACCCCGTCCACTTTGAGGCGACCGGCTGGTTCGCACGCTGCATGCAGCACGAGACCGATCACCTGGACGGCAAGCTGTACGTGAACCGCCTGAACAAGAAGTGGACCAGCAAGATGAAGAAGGTCGTGAAGAAGGAAGGCTGGACCGTCGACGGTAACTCGTGGATGCCCGGCGTGGATCCGGATCCGTTCGGCCACTAGACACGAGCTCTTCTGAAGGTCAGAGACCTTTCGAGAAGTTTAAAACGAAGACCGCGAATGCACTCTCAAGGCGCATTCGCGGTCTTCGTTTTCCCATCAGCCGATGATGTTTTCCATCAGCCAACGGTAGCGTGAAACGGGTCATCCTATGAGCCGGGTTCTGTCTAAAACGCCGCCCGAAGGGGCGTTTCGAGGCAATCATCTATCTAGAACGTACGTTGCCGCACGTCTCAAGCAGCCTACCCGAATACGCACCCCGATTAAGCGGGGATCGGGCGCACTACCCTACCATGGCGTATTCTGTTTGACCTTGCTCCGAATGGGGTTTACCTAGCCGGGCACGTCACCGCGCCCGCTGGTGGTCTCTTACACCACCCTTTCACCCTTACCGCGGCGAACCGCGGCGGTTTACTTTCTGTGGCACTGGCCTGCGGGTTACCCCGAGTGGATGTTATCCACCATCCTGTGCTGTGGAGCCCGGACTTTCCTCGAAGCACGTGTGCCTCGCGATTGCCCGGACGGCCCGTTTCACCTCACCCATTATACGCATACCCCTGGCGGTGGCTATTTCGCGGGTTCCCTCACGGTCACGCCGAAGCCTCGCAGGTACACTGCGCCTCGCGGGTACACTGGAGAGATGCTGATTCTTCTTCCCCCTTCCGAAGGTAAGACCCCCGCCCCGGCTGGCAATGCGCCAGTTTCTTTCGCTGACCTTTCGTTCCCTGAGCTGACTGCCGAGCGTGAGAGCGTCCTGGAGGAGCTGACTGCGGTCAGCTCTAGCCCCGGCGCCCTGGCAGAGCTCAAGGTGGGCGCATCCCTCGAGGCAGAGGTGGAACGCAACACGCGCCTGCTCACCGAACCGGCGCAGCCCGCGATTCACACCTACACGGGTGTGCTGTTCGAGGCGCTGGATTATGCGAGCTTCTCCCCCGCCGAACGCGACGCCGCGCACTGGTCGCTGCTGATTTCTTCGGCGCTGTGGGGTATTCTGCGCCCCGAGGACGCGATCCCCGCCTATCGCCTGTCCATGGGCGTGAAGCTGGGTTCGATTGGTGCGCTCGCCTCCTTCTGGAAGGGCGCGCTGGGTACTGCTCTGGAGTCGACTGCGAAGGACCAGCTGATTCTGGACTGCCGTTCTGCCGCCTACGCGAAGTCGTGGGTGACTCCCCCGTCGCAGACTCTGGCGGTTCGTGTGGAGCGTGTCGCGGCTGATGGGTCGCGTAAGGTTGTCTCGCACATGGCGAAGCATTACCGTGGCTTGTTTGCGCGCTACCTGATTCAGTCGGGTTTGGCGGCTCGTCCTATTGATGGCTCCACGGCGGGTATTGCCGAATTTTTGGAGGCGGTCAGCGAGGACTGGTCGGTGGAGTGCACCCTGCCGACGGCGCGTAAGGCGGGTGTTTTGACGCTGCTGGTGCATGAGCAGTAGGTTGCCCAACTATTTATTTCCTCTTATTTTTTGCATCATATTGAAAATTTTTTAACTATTTTTCTAGGGGCTTAAATCTGTATTACCCCTTGTAAAACCACATTTCCCCACATTTTAGGGGTAGCTTTTGATGAGCAGAGAAGGCGGTTAGTGTCTAGCTATCCGCCTTCTTTTTGCGAGTAAAAATGTTTATAGTATTAAACGTCTCGCCATTGGTGGCGGGTATTTCACTCACTAACATTCACATTTTCAACTCAACACACATGGAAACACGTCACGCCACGTACGTATAGCAAACGACTAGAGGCTTACCCAATGGTTATTGGTTTGCTAGCGTAGAAGTAACCACTCAGAAACACATCGATGGGACAACGTTATGTCTACTTTTTCCTCTCGTCGCGCCCTCATTAAGGGTGCGGCAGCACTAACAGTCGCCGGCGCGTTGGGCGCACACCACGCCGGTGAGCAGGGCGCTCAGGCTGCCACCTTGGACGTTAAGACCACCCCGCTGACCTTCAAGGTTACCGAGGCGTCGTTTGATATTAGCGGCTTCAACCTCAGCTACGAGATTACCGGCCTGCAGGCTGTGCTTGATACCGGTCTGTACACCCCGTACATTGAGGTTGGCTACTACACCAAGGAGAAGGGCTTCACCCAGTTCTATTTCTTCTCTCTTGAGCCGAAGAAGCGCATCGAGAATGATGTCTACATTAGGCATCACGTCATTGATTCTGAGATCACCGGTGGCCCGAATGGAAACTACGGGGTTCGCTTGTCTCTTCGTCCGCGCCGTCAGCAGTACACCATTCTGCGCACTCTTGAAGTTCGCCCCAAGATTGACACGGAGTTCGCGTGGGCACCTTTCATCGTGGACATTGATATGGATGGCGAGTACGCCCCCGATATCTACAGGTCATGTAAGGCAAAGGTTCTGCTGCTCGATAAGGAACGTTGCTTCTACCCTAAGCGTGCGGTGACCCGCGGCGACCTGATGGATGCAATCTACCGAGGCGCCTGCTCGCCGAAGGTGAAGCTTCCTGCGCGTTCTCCTTTCCCGGATTTGTCCCCGAAGGATGAGCGTTACCCGGCGTATATTTGGGCGTATCAGAACGGTCTGACTTCCGGCTGGTCTGACGGTAAGATGCACCCGGAGGCGGTGGCTAGCCGCGCTACGATGGCTGCGTTCTTCTACCGTTACTTTATGCTTACCCCCGGTCGTCGTTCTTATTGGTTCCGTCCCACTACCCCGCAGGATATGAAGCCGGGTGCCCCGTTCTACACCGAGTCGGTGTGGCTGCACTCGTCGGTGAATATCGATACGAGCTATCACTATAAGAGCAAGGATTTCCGTCCGACCAAGACTGCTACCCGCGAGGAGCTGGCTCGTGTCCTGTCAATGCTCGACATGCTTGACACCATCCCCAACAGCCCCTATATCGATGACTAAGATTCGGCAGGTGCCTTGAACCGGGTGGTTGAGCCCGCGTGTTTTAGCTTGGGTTGACCTCTGCGAACAGCAGCTGAAGATAGTGGCCTATAGCCTATAGAAGGGGCGGTGAGAGTTTTTCTTTCACCGCCCCTTTTCGTGTGCCCGTTTTCTGGTGCGGGCGCTGCTGGTGCAGTCGCTGCTGGGTGCCGTTTTAGTGCTGGTGATGTTTCCAGTTTTTATTTCTCTATGTGTGGTCTTTTTGGGGGGTTTGGGCTTTATACAAAGCCGGGGCGTAGTTTTTGATTTTTTTGTCTTATAACTCTCATCGGCATGTTTTTCTCGTGTTTTCATTGAATGTTTAAGGGGCGGGTTGGTAGGCTGAAATTGCACTTCAGCATGCCGCCGCTACGGCTCTTCTACGATATGGATTCGGGGCGAGTTCGGTGCGGTGGACTGTCACTCATTTATCCTCTCAACTTCTTTTCTCATTCGCCCTCTTTCATGCAGAAAATTCAGATTGGATAATGATGTCCTCGTTCTTTAAGCCTGCTCGTGGCACGCGCCGAAAGGTTGCGGGTGCTTCCCTGGTTTTGGGTTTGTCTCCGCTGCTGGCTTTGACGCCGGTGGCGGCTCAGCAGGCGGCACCTCAAGAAAAACCCGCGCAGAACGCGCCTGCCCAGAACAAACCTGCGCAGAACGAACCTGCGCAGAACACTCCCGTGCAAGGTGATAAGCAGGATGCTTCCCTGCCGACCCTGCGCGTGTCCAGCGGTTCCCTCGACATTCTTCACGGCGGTACCGTGCACGTGGAGGGTACCGGGCTGAGCCCCGAGTTCTTGGCGCATCATGAGCTGCGTAGCCTCACGATTGCCCCGAAGGGCTCTTCGACCTACGCTAACCCCTACCAGAAGCTTGATCACCGCGGCCTTGTCTTTGACGCCCCGAAACCGGCTGCTGACGGCAGTTTCAGCGCTGACCTGACGGTTCCGGCGAATAGCCTACCGGCAAACCTGGAATACGAGATCATTCTCACCTACCGCCCTGTAGATGATGCGCACCCTTACGCGTGGAACACTGAGGATCGCGTCCGTACGGCGCTGCCGGTGGAGTTCAACCTCCCGAAGGCTGTCCTTCCCTCCATCACCTATGATGTTTCGGCTATTTCTGAGGAGCAGATTGCTTCCGGTCAGCCGATTGAGGTGACGTTGACGGGTACCGGTTTTCAGGATGTCAGCTCCGTGAAGTTCACCTTGTCCGAGCATGATGAGCAGGGAAAGGTCACGAACGATAATGTGGCTTCGCTTGGTGAACTGAAGGCACCGGATACGGAAGAGAATCAGCGCATTTTCAAGGGCCTGATTCCTAACGGCTATTTCCAGAAAAAGGTCACTATCCCCGCGGGAGTTCTGAAGTCCGGTAAGGGGTATTCCCTGGGTGTTTCCGGTGTAGAAACCCACGGGTGGAATAAGCTGACGCGCAAGTTCCCCTTCGTTCCTGTGGGTAATAGCCCTGCGCGCATGGCGTATCAGGATAATTCGTTCAGGAATACCCTGCCGAAGGTATCTGTTGATGCGCAGGATTTTGATCCCGGTCAGGACCGCATCTATAAGGTAACTATTTCTAATATTTCCCCCGAGGTTGACCTGGGGTACTACCTTGACTCTGTGTCGATTTATAACGCTACCTCTGGTGAGCAGGGATATTTTGCGAGGAATGATGTAGCGGGTCAATACTATAAGCGTGACGAGCTGGTAACCCGCAACGCTGACGGCACTCTGACCGTGGAGGTTGAGTATAAGGTTCACGGTGATTCCTACAATAGGCCTTCTTCTCGCGGTTCGATGGCTGAAGTGCGTGTGGTGTTCTCGGATTCTCAGTATTCGTACGGTAGCCATAAGTTCACGGTGAGCGCGCAGCTTCCGATGGTCCCTCCTGCCGCTGATGCTGTTGATTCGGAGAACCCGGCGAATGTTAAGTTGAAGGTCGATTCGGGAACCCTCAATATTTCTCAGGGTGGCACGGTGTCGGTGACGACTTCCCCGTTGAGCCCCGAGTTCCGTAAGAAGTACACTTTCTACGAGCTGGCTCTGGTGGAGCGCGGGTCGGTGTACGTGTATGCGGAGCACAATAGTTATGAGCCTCTCGACGAGTACGGCGGAATGCTCAAGGATTTGAAGCATCAGGTGCGGGAGAACCCGGACGGTAGCCTCACCTACACGTTTAAGGTTCCCCCGCAGTACGTTGAGGCTGCCGACGGTGAGCTCTTCGATGTGGTGATGACGTACTACCCGTCGGATGAATTTGAGCCGGAACCTTCGAGTAGGTCGAACCGTTTGTATGCCCGCGCCCATATTGATGTGGTTCAGGAAGCGCAGCCGACCCGTGGAACCTACACCTTCAGTCAGTCCGCTATCGATGACCCGTGGAAGGATACGACGCTGCGGGTTGAGGGACGCCATATCCTCTCCCAGGCTAGTGAAATGGTTGGTAATGATTGGCCGGTCATCGCTATCTATGAGGCTGACCCTGCAACGGGAAAGATGGTGGGTGAGCCTGTGTTCACTCAGCGGGATGACTACACGTACTACGGGGTTAACACCAGGTGGTTCCGCAATAACTATTTCAGTGCGGAGCTGAAGATTCCTGCGGGTACGTTGAAGCCGGGCAAGCTCTACTTTATTGGTATGTATGGGAACGGGTTGCCTTACCCCGGCATGGAAGATTCTCCGGGTTCTATGCTGAATGATGTTGCGGAGTTCCTTCCGGTGCATTCTCCCGAGCAGGACTCTGCGGGGCCCACGCTGCACCTTGGGTCGGTGGGGCTGAACCCGTACGCGCGGACGAACTTGTTTACGGCGCGCACTACCGGGCTCTCTGCACCGGGTGAAGGATCGTACCGCCTCTCGGTGCAGCATGTTGATGAGCAGGGGCGTTTGACCGGTCAGACGGTGTTCCAGCAGGCAATCCCGGCTGACCTCATCAAGGACGGCAGGGCGGAGCTGAATCTGACGATCGCTCAGCCGCTGAGCTATTCGGGCACTTATCGTCTGGTCTTGGAGAAGGTCACCCCCGGTAAGGATGGTGCCGGCGAGTCGGTGGAGCAGCTTGCTGTCGAGGATATTCCTCTGAAGCTGACGCGTGAGGATGAGTTGCAGGCGGCTGAGCAGTGGTTTGCTGATCGTGATATTTTGCCTAATCCTTCGCCGATGTCCTGGCATAGCGGTATGACGCGCCACGATGTGACGGTGTCGCTGTACCGTCTGGCGGGTTCCCCGAAGGTTGAGCTGCCTGCTTTTAGCCCGTACGCGGATGTGGCAACAAGCGACCCGGACTACGCCGCATACATT
>NZ_KV813813.1:48553-49028 GCF_001813725.1 Rothia sp. HMSC072B04
CGCCGCATACATTTGGGCTCGTCAGAAGGGCATTACCTTCGGCTGGGCGGATGGCAAGTTCCACCCGGAGGCGAAGCTTTCGACCCCGTCGACGGTGGCGTTTATGTACAGGTATCAGAAGGCGATGGGTAAGGTCACGCCGAAGGCGCCGACCTCTGCCTCGTTGCCGCGTAGCTCGTCTGTGCCGGGTAACCAGGACGCGCCTCGGAGTGCTGGCGGTTGGCAACATAAGGTTCGTCAGGGTAGCGCTTTCTGGCGTGAGGCTCAGTGGGCTGTTGATCACCACATGTGGGGTTACCGCGTTGATGGGGAATACGTCTATGAGGACTTTGATAGGTCTTTCGTTTCCTCTGGTGATTTGAAGTTGATGCTGTACCGCATGGAGCACGGCGGCAGCCACCTCAAGTAGCGCCCGGTCGTGGTGAGGGGTAACCGGTGGGCTGGGATGCTCGACGTAGTTCGACTTTTCAGCCCG
>NZ_KV813813.1:49128-51409 GCF_001813725.1 Rothia sp. HMSC072B04
GGCGAGCGCCCGCGCGCTCAGCCTGTCATTACTGCTGGGTTTGAGCCCGCTTGCCGGTATCACCCCGGCGGCACTCGCAACGCCGGCACAGGCTACACCTGAGCAGCAGGCGCAGCCGGCGCAGGCGACCCCCGCCTCCCCCGCTGCAACTCAAGAAGATGCTGACGAACCCACGTATTCGCTTCCGGAGGTAGATGAATCTCGCCATCCTGAAATGGAAGGGTTTACAGTCTCTCCCGAGACTCTCAACATTACTCGAGGAGGCACCGTCACGCTGACGACGCCTCCGCTCAGTGCTGAATTCCGTCAGAATTACGAATTCTACGAATTTTCTCTGGTTGATCACGGTTCTTCGTACTTCAAAGCCGCGCATGCCCGCATTGACGGATATGCCTACTTTGGCTACCTCTTTGACCGTGAGCCCAACCCGAAGCAGATGGTAGAAAACCCAGACGGGAGCTACACCTTCTTCCTCAATATTGGGCCGTACATTATTGAGGCTAAAGAAGGCACTCTTTTCGACGTCATTCTGACGTACCACAAGAAGGGCCACCGGGAGGATTTTTGGCCATCCGAATTCCGTTTTGTGGCACGTGCACCTATTAACGTGGTGCAGGACCCTAAGCCGACCGAGACAAAGTACATTTTCAGTGTGCCCGCGATTGATGACCCGTGGAAGGATACGACTCTGACGATTGAGGGGTTCCATATCCTTACGAGCGGTAGTCGAGAGGGCAAGGATGGCCCCGCGCTTCTGGCTTTTTATGAAGTCGACCCGAAGACCGGAAAGATTGTAGGCGAACCAGAATTCACCACTCGGATTCCGTACCCGGCTTCCCTTAGCGGAGAGCGCTTTCATTTCCTGAATTGGCATTTTAAGACGTCTATTACGATTCCTGGGGGAACGCTTAAGCCGGGTAAGGTCTATAAGATTGGTTTCTACGGTAAAGACCGTCCGGAGGATGAGACGTACCCCGGTGAGTTGCTGAATGATGTTGCAGATTTCATTCCGGTACGTTTGCTTAATAAGGAATCGGCAAGCCCTGAGATGTATCTGAAGGCTACGACGGTGAGCCCCTATGATGAGGAAAATATCCTTCAGGTACGCGCCGTCGGCTTGAAGAAGCAGCCTGGGGTCTCTTACCGTTTCTCGGTGCAGCATGTTGATGAGCAGGGACATCTGACCGGTCAGAAGGCGCTGGTGCAGGAGATTGCTGCTGAGAGCATCCATGACGGCACGGTGGATGAGAAGCTGAACGTCCCCGGTGCGCCGCTGAATTATGACGGCGCGTACAGGCTCTTCTTGGAAAAGGTGACTGCCGGCAAGGACGGTACGGTTGAGTCGGTTGAGCGGCTTACTTCGAAGGATCTGCAGCTGCAGTTTACGAAGAATAAGGAGGTCAACGCCGCCTGGGCATGGTTTAAGCGCCGTCAGGTTCTTCCTGAGTTTTCTTCTTTGAGTGAGGGACGCGATATGACGCGCCGCGATGTGACGGTGGCATTGTACCGCCTGGCGGGTTCCCCGAAGGTTGAGCTTCCGGCGACGAGCCCTTATGGAGATATCGCTCCGGATGATCCGGACTACGCCGCGTATATTTGGGCTCGTCAGAAGGGCATTACGTTCGGTTGGGCGGATGGGAATTTCCACCCGGAGATGAACATGCACAATTATTCGACGGCGGCGTTCCTGTATAGGTATCAGCGTTCGCGCGGTAAGGTGTCTCCCGGCTTGCCGACTGCCGCACCGCAGTCTCGTAACGGTAGCCTGCCGGGGTCGGATGAATCTGAGGTGAGCGCTAACCCATGGGTTCTGGATTTGGAGGAGGGTAGCGCTTTCTGGCGTGAATCTCGGTGGGCTGTTCAGCAACGCATTTGGGGCTACACCGGGGATTGGGAACACGAACGCTTTTTCATGGAGACAACGTCCGTCTATGACTTGGCGTTGATGCTGTACCGCATGGAGCACGGCGGCAGCCACCTCAAGTAGCGCCCGGTTGTAGTGAGGAGTGACCGGTGGGCTGGAATGCTCGACGTAGTTCGACTTTTCAGCCCGCCGGTGCCGCCCCTCCTATTCGTTTCTCCAGAACGCTTCTTCTCCCCTATTCTGGGGATTCTTTTCACGCTTTATCCGCTCAACTTCTTCACTTGCTTCGTCTACTCGCTCGCTTCACTCACCGTACAGTTTTTTGTAGATGGGATAATGATGTCTTCATTCTTCACACCACGAGGCGCCCGGTGCCGCTCAACTGCGCCGCGCCACCCGGCGAGCGCCCGCGCGCTC
>NZ_KV813813.1:51509-58835 GCF_001813725.1 Rothia sp. HMSC072B04
CGTAGTTCGACTTTTCAGCCCGCCGGTGCCACCCCGGTTTTTCTTCCCTGCCTTCTGCGAGTTCTTTTGCCCAGCACCAGGCTTTACGGGGCTTCTTCTCCCCTGTTTTTTGGGGGTCTTCTCAGGGTTTATCCGCTCAACTTCTTCACTTGCTTCATCTACTCGCCCGCTTCATTCACCGTACAGTTTTTTGTAGATGGGATAACGATGTCTTCATTCTTCACACCACGAGGTGCCTCGCACCATTCTGATACCCCGCGCCACCCGGCGAGCGCCCGCGCGCTCAGCCTGTCATTGCTGCTGGGTTTGAGCCCGCTTGCCGGTATTACTCCGGCGGCGCTCGCAACACCGGCCCAGGCAGCACCTGAGCAGCAGGCGCAACCGGCACAGGCTGCACCCGCCTCCCCTGCAGACGAGCAGAAGAAACCTGACAACCCGGTTGGCATGAAGCTCACCTCGGGTACCCTCAACATTTCTGAGGGCGGCACTGTCTCTGTGACCACCGCGCCGCTGAGTGCCGAGTTCCGCGCAAAGTACACGCTGTATGAGTTCGGCATTGTGGAGCGCGGTAAGAATTACCTTCAGTCACATTACGGCGATCCCCTTCCTGAGGCGCAGTACGGCAGCAAGGTTGCCAGCCTCCGTGCTGAGGGTAAGGCACACGATAATCCTGACGGGAGCGTCACGTTCACTCTTGATATCCCGAAGCAGTGGATGATGGTTCCAGAAGATACCCTCTTCGACGTGGCGCTGACCTACTACCCGTCCGATAAGCCTGACCCACACGACTATCCGTACGATGATCCTCGTATCACGGCACGAATTCCTTTGCCCACGGTGCGCGACCCTGAGCCTGACCAACCGACGTACCGCTACAGCATTTCGGCGATTGACAAGCCGTGGCAGGATACGACTCTGACGGTTGAGGGCTACCATATTCTTCCCCCGAACATCGTAGGCGGGTACGACAGCCAGGCGTACATCACTCTGTATGAGGCAGACCCGGCTACGGGAAAGATTATGGGACGCCCCGTTTTCTCCCATGTTGTTCCGTTGACGGGCAACTGCTTGCATCACTGTACGGGTTTTCGCAATAACTATTTCGGCACGAAGATGACGATTCCGGCGGGTACGTTGAAGCCGGGCAGGCTCTACATGATTGGTATCTACGGTTCTAATCTGCCTCACCCGGGTAAGGAGGAGTACAGCGGTAGCTTGCTGACCAGTGTTGCGCAGTTCCTTCCGGTGCGGTCGGGGCAGCCGAGCGATAACCAGCCGAATCCTGACCAGCCTGTAGCGCGTCCGGATTTGTACATTCCGTATAAGCGCATCAACCCGTATCAGGAGATGAATACTCTCACCGCACGTGTCTCGAATCTTTCGAAGCTTACCGATGGCCATTACCGTTTCTCGGTTCAAGCGACGGATGATTCTGGCGAGCCAACCGGCGAGAAGGCGTTGGAGCAGGTTATTCCCGTTGAGCGCATCCACGATGGTGCCGCTGAGGAGACGCTGAACGTCCCCGGTAGCGCGCTGAATTATGAGGGGTCTTACAGGGTTGTTCTGGAGAAGGTAATCCCCGGCAAGGATGGCGTGGCGGATGCGGTCGAGCCGGTGGCTTCTGAGAATCTTGACCTCTTGGCGAATACTGCTGAGGAGCGGAAGGCTGCTGTCGAGTGGGTTAAGCAGCAGGCTCTTCTGGACGAGAGTAAGACTGTGCTGAGTCGCCGCGATGTGACGGTGGCGCTGTACCGTATGGCGGGCGCACCTCATGTTGAGCTGCCTGCAACCAGTCCTTATGCGGATATGGCGACAAGCGACCCGGACTACGCCGCATACATTTGGGCTCGTCAGAAGGGTATTACGTTCGGCTGGGCGGACGGTAAGTTCCACCCGGAGGCAGCCCTTTCGACGCGTTCTGCGGTGGCGTTCCTGTACAGGTACCAGCGGATGGTTGCCCCGGCTCCTGCGCCGGAGTCGAGCAGTGTGCCGTCTTCGTCTGTGCCCAAGAACAGTAGCGTGCCGGGTGATTCTCCGGTCCGGGTTTCGCGTTCGCATTGGTCCGATTATGAGCGTACGGATACTGCATTCTGGCGGGAGTCGCTGTGGGCTACTCAGCAGTTCATCTGGGGTTATACGGATTATGATCGCCGCTACGCCGAGGGTTTCAGTTCGGATACTGTTTCTTCTTCGGAGTTCTCGGTCATGCTGTACCGCATGGAGCACGGCGGCAGCCGTCTCACATAGTGTCTCGCCGTGGGGTTAGCTATTTTGGGTAGCTTTCGTCAAATAGGCAACTTTACGACCCTGTTTATGTGCCACTTTTATTGTGGGTGACTTTTATGTTGCCTTGCCCACCGCATTGTGAATATTCTCAACCTGCAGAGGTTGCATAGGTGCGAATTTTTCGAATGCGGTGGGTTTTTTGTGCTTTCTTTTTTGTACAGTGACCAGTGTTTGTGCTTATCAGCACAATATTTAGGCATATTTTCCACGTCATGCACATACTTTTTAAAGCTATACTTCACCTTAAGACATGCGATAAAACACACAGACATTTTTCGCGCTGATGACCTTTCAGGTTCCAGCACGTCTTAACTATTTGCTACGGTGTTTATGCGCACCACACTCGATGCGTGACACCGATAAAAACTGATTGGATAACAATGTCCTCACTTCCCAACCACATGCGCTTTGCGCTACCCAAAAACATGGCTAAGAGCGGCTGCGCCCTCACTTTGGCGGGCGCCATGCTCTTGCCCCTCTCTCCCGCGTTTGCCGCACCTGCTACTCCGATAGCAGCCCAGGCTGTTGAGCAGGGTGAGGTTCAGGGTGCTCAGCGTCTGCAGGTTACCTCCGGCACTTTTGATATTCTCAAGGGCGGCAACGTGATGGTTAGCGGCTCCGGTTTCTCCAAGGACTTCGTTAAGGGCAAGTCGTTCCGCCTGTACGTTGTTCCGAAGGGTGAAAGCGTTGCTTTCTCGCCGCACCGTCCGCGTGATTACCCCTTCTATGTTCAGGATGTTCCCGCCTCCGCTTTCGCGGCTGACGGCACCGTGAACCTGACCGCTTCTATCGGCGCTAACTATCTGGAGGCCAATGGCTCGTCCTTCGATGTTGTGCTCGGTTACCGCGATGACGCTGAAGACGGCTGGATTCCCGCGGATGAGGTTCGTACTGAACTGAAGGTTGCGGATGTTCCCACCGTTGATTCCCCTACCCTGTCGTACAGCGCTTCGTCGGTGAATGCTTCTGAGAACGCTAAGGTCACTGTGAACGGTGCTGGCTTCCAGAACATTTCGTACAACGGTAGCGAGTCGCTGATTGTTGCGGTTCGTGCGGTTGATCCGGCGACCGGCAAGGCGACCGGCCCCGCGCTGGCTCAGTCGGAGGCTAAGTTCACCTCCTACTCTGCGTTCTTCGGCCAGTACATGGGTTACACCAACGGCCGCTTCTCGACTGTTCTGGACATCCCGGCGGGTACCCTGAAGTCCGGTAGCTCCTACGTTGTGCAGACTTTCGAGTTCAATGTTCCGGAAGATAACGATGAGGCGAACAACCAGGCACTGAGCACTCAGGCGTTTGTTCCGGTGAACGGCGAGAACGCTAAGACTGCTTCGCCTTCGGTGTCCCTGAGCACTGACAAGGTTGATCTGAGCTCTTCGACCACTATCCGTGTAAAGGGTAAGGACTTCAAGGTTCCGGCTGGCGCTACCGTGAACGTTCTGTTCTCTGAGGCTGAGGCTGACGGCAACCCGACCGGTGAGGCTCTGGATAGCATCACTCTGAGCGCTGACCGCGTGGCAACCGGCGCGTTTGAGACGACCGTTAACGTTGACGGCACCAAGCTGGACGCTGATGGCCACTACGCTATTTTCGTGACCGTGAACTACGCCGATGGTGACAGCGAGCGCATCGCGGCTGATTACCTGACTTTGACCGGTGAGTCTGCGAACAAGAAGGCTCGTGAGCGTTTCGCTGATGTTCCGGCTGCTCACGCGAACCACAAGGCTGTTCTGTGGGCTGCTGATCAGAAGCTGATTGATTCTCGTGAGAAGGATTGGTTCGGCGTTAATGATGATGCGACCCGCGGTGAGCTGACTGTTGCACTGTACCGTATGGCTGGTTCCCCGAAGGTTACCCTGCCGGCTACTAGCCCGTACCCGGATGTGAAGACCGATGACCCGAACTACACTGCGTACATTTGGGCTCGTCAGAAGGGCATTACTTTCGGCTGGTCTGATGGTAAGTTCCACGCGAATGCGTCTGTTTCTAACGCTACTGTTGCGGCGTTCCTGTACCGTTTCGATGGTAAGAAGCCGGTTGTTGCGACTGAGGCGCCGTACACCGATGTAAAGGTCGGCTCTGCGTTCTACCGTGAGATTACTTGGGCTAAGCAGCAGAAGCTACAGGTTTTCCCGGGCTCTGAGTACCACCCGTCTGCGCTGGTGAGCCGTGGTGAGCTGGCTGGTTTCTTGATGAACTACAAGGTCCGCTAGGGCTTTATAAGGTTCGCTAAAGCTAGCCTCTAGGGTCTATGGATTATGCCGGGCTGGCGGCGATGAAACATTGGTTTCAACGCCGCTGGCCCGGCTTTTCTGTGCTCTTGCGGGGTGTTTATGAGGTGTCTGTAGGGGTGTGAGTGGGGCTGTTGTCCGCTAATGTTCCGCGGTTTTCGGCGTATTTTTGGCGGTTACCACGCTAGTGTGGGCTGTACCGCATGTGGGGCGCGCCTCATGCGGCACCCGCTATTGGGCGGATTTTTGGGTGCTCTACTCCCCTCTTTTCAAGAATGTTCTGTGGAGTGTAAATTAATATTTTTCAAGCTGTGGTTTATGCTTAGGACTGTTGCGCCCCCTTAGTGCGCACCCTTATCCGGCTGGGTGCGTAGAAGAACTAGAGGGAGCCCTGCACACACCGATACATCAACCACATTGAGGATTTATGTCCCAGAATTTTAAGCAGTCGACTGATACTGCCCATAATTCTTCTGCACCTCTGCTGGCACCGGAGGGCACCCCCGAGGCTTCTTCTCAGGCTGAGTCGAAGAAGCGTAAGCGCCGCCGTATTGAGCTGGCTGTTGGCGCTGTGGCGTTGGCGGGTGTTTTGTATCTGCCGTTCTCACCTCTTTTCTCTTTTTATGATTCGTCGGAGGCGCGTCTTTCTTCGGCGGATACTGCTGCGCCGGCGACCGCTTCGGCGATTTCTACTTCTGCTCTGGTGTCGAGTTCTTCGACCCAGGGCCCGAAGATTCTGCATCCGTCCGTGACCGCGCCGGATGCGAACACTATTTTTGCTGATGCCCCTGAGGATTCTGCGTACTATGCGGGTATCCGTTGGGCTGTTCGTACCCAGACGATGGAGCCGGTTTCTGAGGACCATTTTGGTGCTGAGGATCCGGTGACTCGTGGCGAGTTGATCACCATGTTCTATAAGCTGGCGGGTTCGCCGGCGGTGACTCGTCCGGAGCATTCGCCGTATTCGGATGTTGATGAGTCTGACCCGAATTATGATGCGTACCTGTGGGCGCGTCAGGAGCGTATTACCTCCGGTTGGGTTGATGGTAAGTTCCATGCGGAGGCGCACCTGTCGAATGCTTCCGCTGCGGCGCTTCTGTACCGTGCTGATGGTGCGCAGAAGATTCAGATGTCGGGTACTTCCCCGTTTAGCGATGTTTCGTCTGCGACTCCGTTCTACCGTCAGATTGTGTGGGCGTCTCGCCATGGCGTGTCGACGGTGTCTGAGGGTAATGCTTTTGAGCCGACGACTCAGACCTCTCGTGGTCGTATTGCGATGATGATGTACCTATATTTCCGCACTTCCTAGTTTTCGCCCTTCCTCGTTTCACGCTTCGTTTTAGTGCTTGGTTAGTGTATTTGGCGGCCCCGTACTCCCGTTTGAGGGGTGCGGGGCCGCTCGTATTTTGAGGACTGTGCGCGGGGCTGTCTGGGGGTTGGGGCCGCCTGGGTTTTGGGTTTCCTGTGCGCGGCATCATGCACGCAGTGAAATATTTCGGAAGGTTCAAGTTTTTCTTGAGTAACGTACCAATTTCTACTTGAAGGTTTGTTAGGGTGAGAGTGTTTCCTGAACCGATGGGGACACTCAACCACTTCTCATTGGGTTGGCGCAGATTCGACGGATATTTCTCATTCCTATTTAGAACCTGCATCGGCGCAATGGACATGACCGATAAGGAATGTTTATGTCCGCTCTTCCGAACTCTAAGTCTTCACTCCTGTATGCAACTCGCAGCTGCAGTGCACTGGCGCTGGCGGGTGCGATTATTCTGCCGGTGACTCCGGCGCTTGCCCAGAATGCTACTGCAGATATTCCTGCAGCGGCTGGTTCTCTGCCGGGTGATCGCGTCCGTGAGAATCCCACTGATACTTCTGATGAGTTCTATCCTCACTTGAGCTACAACGCGTTGAAGAATACTGATAAGGATCAGGTTCTGGACTTCTGGGGTTGGGGGTTTGAGGGTGATTTTAACTCCCCGAAGGGTGTTCAGGTTGTTGTGCGAGAGGTGGGTTTGAATTCCCCGGTTCTGGTGGTTAGCGACATCGTTGAATATAACCACGAGAATCTGGCTTTCGCTTACCAGAGCGGCTACATTCACGGTACGGCGAAGATTCCGGCAAACACCTTGGATAAAGAAAAAGATTATGTTATCGAGGTGTGGGGTAACAACGGCTACGAGGGCGACGAGTTTATTACCCCCGTCGTGGGTCAGGCACCCGAGGGCCGCGGTACCCTGCTTGCTACCCAGGAGCTGGATTTCGAAGGCTCTGACGGCACGACAGCTGCGGATATTCCGGGTAAGACCCCGCAAAAGGTTACGTTCAGGTACCGGTACGACGGCGAAGATCCGTATCTGTACACCGCTGAGGGCGGCACCATCCATGTGAAGGGTTGGGGCTACACCAAGGAGTGGCGTGAGAAGCACGGCAAAGTAGTGTTTTATATTGCTACTTCTCGGGGTGTTCCTGACGACGGTGATTTCCTGCCTGCTAAGGATGTGTTGCTCCGTTTTGAGGAGGGTAAGGATTTCACCATTGCTGAAAACGGCACCCTGAATGCTCAGTTGAGGGTCAAGCCCGGTGAGCTGCAGAACTACTACGAGCCTCGCGTCCCCTTCCCCGGTGCTCCGAGTTACGAGAAGCGTTATGAGGTGAATTATGAGATTGGCATGTTTACCGAGAAACAGGGTCAGCCCCCGCTGACCCTTGATGATCTGCGGGCTGGCAAGAACGTGCTGTTTCATAGTGCGCTGTACACTCAGGCGTTCCGACCCAGCCCGTTTGCTCCCAAGGTGGAGTACAAGGCTCT
>NZ_KV813813.1:58935-61774 GCF_001813725.1 Rothia sp. HMSC072B04
TCCCAAGGTGGAGTACAAGGCTCTGGGTGATACTACCGCTGATCAGAACATTTACTTCTTGGGTACCGGCTTCTACGGCCAGTTTAACTTCTCCAGGGGTGTTCAGTATGTGATTCGTGAGAAGGGCTCAAACACCCCGGTTCTGGGGACGAGCGACATTTTTGAATATAACCACCCTAGCCATATTTCTGAGTTCAAGAACGGCAAGGTACGCGGCGTCGTGAAGGTTCCGGCGAATACTCTGGATCCGGCGAAAAAGTACGTGGTGGAGGTTTGGACTAACAACGGCTACAAGAACGGCGAGAATGCCGGCCCTGTGGTGGGCAAGGCACCTGAGGGTCGCAGTGAGCTGTTGGCTTCTCAGGACCTGAACTTCAAGGGGTCTGACGCTGATGAGGGTAAGCAGCCCAGCCTGACTGATGAGCAGCGTAAGGAACGCGCTACCCGCGGCGAGCTGACGGCGGCTCTGTACGCTCAGGCTGGTAGCCCCAAGGTGAACCTCCCGGTAGTCTCCCCCTGGCCGGATGTGAAGACCACCGACCCGAACTACGCCGCCTATGTGTGGGCTCGCCAGAAGGGTATTACTTTCGGCTGGTCTGACGGTAAGTTCCACGCGGAGGCAAGCATCTCGAACGCTACGGTTGCGGCATTCACCTACCGTGCAGCGGGTTCCCCTACCCTTGATCATGACTGGCACTCGTACACTGATCTGACCCCGGATTCTGCGTTCTTCCGTGAGATTGTGTGGGCTGGTCAGAACAGGGTTGCACTGAGCACCAGCGGCACGTTTGACCCCAAGCATACGGTGACTCGCGGTGAGCTGGAGGTTCTGATGATGGCTTTCTAGGTTCGCTAAGATAGCCCTCTGAATAACCCCGTGTTCCCGAATGGTTTTTCTGTTCGGGAGCACGGGGTTCTGTTTTTCGAAGTTCAGCATGCTGGGTTCTTAGCGGCTGGTCAACCTGGGAAAACCCTCAGAACCTTCAAGTCTCTCTTGAGTGTTCCTGACATCTGTTCAACCCTTTGCTAGGGTGAGAGTGTCCCCTGAATCGACGGGGATATTCGACCATTTCTCATTGGGTTGGCGCAGATTCGACGAAGATTCCTCACCACCTTTTAGAAACTGCATCGGCGCGATGGGTTCGACCGATAAGGAATGATTATGTCCGCTCTTCCGAATTTCAAGGCTTCGTCCTTCTTCCGTGCAGCACGGGGTTGCGGTGCATTGGCGTTGGCTGGCGCGATGGTTCTGCCGATGTCTCCTGCGATTGCTCAGAATGTTGTTGCGGATGCTCCTGCGGCGGCTGTTGCTGGTTCCCTGCCGGATCATCGCGTCCGCGAGAATCCTGTTGCTACTTCTGATGAGTTCGCTCCTCATTGGAGCTACAACGCTTTGAAGGATACCGGTAACGATCAGGTTCTGAACTTCTCTGGTTGGGGTTTTAAGGGTGATATTAACTCCCCGAAGGGTGTTCAGATTGTTGTGCGTGAGAAGGGCTCGAACACCCCCGTCCTGGCTATCAGCGACATCATCGAGTACAACGACCCCGAGTATTCGTCCCAGTACCAGCATGGGCTCCTCAACGGTAACGTTAAGATTCCCGCTAACACCCTGGATTCAGCTAAGCAGTACACCGTTGAGGTGTGGGGCAATAACGGCTACGAGGGTAGCGATAAGCTTGTCACTCCCGTCGTGGGTCAAGCTCCCGAGGGCCGCGGTACCCTGCTCGCTTCCCAGGCGCTGAACTTTAATGGTTCTGATGGTTCGCAGGCTGCGGATGTTCCGGGAGCTAAGCCTATTCAGGAGTCTACCCCGACGTTTGAGGTTCTGTACGACG
The DNA here is from genome assembly GCF_001813725.1 of Rothia sp. HMSC072B04. NCBI lineage: Bacteria > Bacillati > Actinomycetota > Actinomycetes > Micrococcales > Micrococcaceae > Rothia > Rothia sp. HMSC072B04. Next base: position 60,774 of record NZ_KV813813.1, read on the forward strand.
GCAAGGCTCAGCTGCTGTACACCTCCGAGGGCGGCGCCGTTCACGTGAAGGGTTCGGGTTTCACGAAGGAATGGCGTGAGAAGCACGGCAACGTAGCAGTTTATATTGCCGCTTCTCAGGGCGTTCCCGATGGTAGCCTTCTGCCCGCTGATGGTACGCCGCTCCGTTTTGAGGAGGGTAAGGACTTCACCATTGCCGAGGACGGCACCCTGGATGCTCAGCTGACCGTCAAGCCGGGCGCGCTGCTGAACTACTACGAGCCTCGCAACTACTTCCCCGGTATCCCGCGTTACGAGGTGCGTTACGAGGTTGACCTGGTTGCTGAGAAGCAGGGCGACCCCCAGCTGACGGTTAAGGACCTGTGGGCTGGTAAGAACGTGGTGCAACGTATTGCGGTGCAGACTCAGGCGTACCGCCCTGAGAAGTTTGCTCCCAAGGTGGAGTACAAGGCTCTGGGTGACACCGCGGCAGATCAGGATATTTACTTCTCGGGTACCGGCTTCTACGGTGAGATTGCTTCCCCCAAGGGTGTTCAGTATGTAATCCGTGAGAAGGGTTCGAACACCCCGGTTCTGGCAACCAGTGACCTTATTGAGTACAACCACCACGACCGAGCCTTTGAGTTCGTGAACGGTGAGCTGTCCGGTAGCGTCAAGGTCCAGGCGAGCACTCTGGATCCGGCGAAGAAGTACGTCGTGGAGGTATGGGGTAACAACGGTTACGAGGACGGCGAGTTTGTCGCTCCCGTGGTGGGTAAGGCACCCGAGGGCCGCGGTACTCTGCTGGCTTCTCAGGACCTGAATTTTAAGGGTTCTGATGCGTCCAACACTGATGATAAGAAGCCTAGCCTGACCGATGAGCAGCGCAAGGAACGCGCTACCCGCGGTGAGCTGGCGGTGGCTCTGTACCTTCAGGCTGGCGCGCCCGAGGTGAAGCTGCCTGAGACGTCGCCCTGGCCGGATGTGAAGACTGACGACCCGAACTACGCTGCGTACATTTGG
>NZ_KV813813.1:61874-63453 GCF_001813725.1 Rothia sp. HMSC072B04
ACATTTGGGTTCGTGAGAAGGGCATCAGCTACGGTTGGTCGGACGGTAAGTTCCATGCGGACGCCGGTATCTCGAATGCTACCGTTGCGGCGTTCACCTACCGTGCGGCGGGTTCTCCTGCGGTGAAGGGCGATTCTCCCTATGTGGATGTTAAGCCTGGTGCTCCGTTCTACCGTGAGATTCTGTGGGCGAGCCAGAATTTGCCTACTGTGTACGGTGGTCAGTATTTCATTCCTAAGCAGTTGCTGACTCGCGGCCATCTGGAGACTGTTCTGACTGCTTTCCAGTCTCGATAAGCTGGCCCGCTAAACTGGCTCTGCTTGTCGACACTAGTCGCACGAATAACCCCGTGTTCCCGAATGGTTTTCTATTCGGGAGCGCGGGGTTCTGTTTTCGGGGTTTAGTTTGCTGAGTTTAGCGTGCTGGGTTCTCAGTTCTTAGTGGCTGGTCAACCTGTGAAAACCCTCAGAACCTTCAAGTCTCCATTGAGTGTTTCCTGACATCTGTTCAACCCTTTGATAGGGTGAAAATGTGCCCGAAACCGATGGGGATATTCGACCACTTTTCTCATTGGGTTGGCGCAGATTCAACGGAGATTTCTCACCCCAGAAACCCTATGAAACCGCATCATCCCGATGGGTACGACCCGTAAGGATGATGTATGTCCTCGCTTCCGAACTCTAAGTCTTCTTTCCTCCGTGCGGCGCAGGGTTGCGGCGCACTGGTGCTGGCTGGAGCTATGGTTCTGCCGATGACTCCGGCACTCGCCCAGGATGCGGCACCTGTTGCTAATGCACCGGCGGCAAATGCTGTGACCCCCAAGCCGGTAGCTCAGGACGCCGCGGCACAGCCGACGTACTCCGCTGATTATGACGGCATTCTGTACACCGGCGAGGGTGGCACCGTGACTCTGAAGGGTACCGGTTTCACCAAGGAATGGCGTGAGCAGCACGGCACCGTTGTCTTCTACATTGCTGCTACGAAGGACCGCCCCGGTAACGCTGAGCCTTCCACGTCGATGCTCCGTTTTGAAGAGGGTAAGGACTTCACCATTGCCGATGATGGCACTTTTGAGGCGAAGCTGACCATCAAGGCTAAGGCTCTGGAGAGCTTCTACACTCCCATTGATTATTTCCCGGGTATCACCCTGGATGAGGTGCGTTACGAGACGGGTATTTTGACCGAGGCTAAGGGCCAGCCCCAGTCGAGCATTGAGGATATTTGGGCTCGCAAGAACGTTATCGCCCACCACCCGATGTACACCCGCGCCTACCATCCTGAAGTCATGGCACCTAAGTGGAAGTATGATGCCCTGAAGGACACCACGAAGGATCAGGAACTGCTGATTCAGGGTGAGGGTTTCGTTGGTGAGGAGCTGCCCGGCCGTGAGGGTGCCATGTACGTGATTCGCGAGAAGGGCACCGGCACCCCCGTCCTGGCGATGAGCGATATGAAGTCCTACTATGAAGGTCCCGATGGCGTAACCCGCCTGGAGGGAGGCACTCTTTACCGCACCATCAAGCTCCCCGCAAACACCCTGGATCCGTCTAAGCAGTACGTCATTGAGGCGTGGAGCGAC
>NZ_KV813813.1:63553-86037 GCF_001813725.1 Rothia sp. HMSC072B04
AGTACGTCATTGAGGCGTGGAGCGACTACGACTACGACCTCACCAAGAAGGACAGGCCCCTCATCACCCCGATTGTGGGTTACGCGCCGGAGCACCGCGGTGTTCTTATGGCTCGTCAGGATCTGAAGTTTGAGGGCGTTCCGAACTTCACGGATGCTACTGCGCCCACGCGAGAATACAAGACCCTGACCTCGAAGCTCACCTCCCAGGAGCAGCAGCAGCGCGCTACTCGCGGCGAGTTGACTGCGGCGCTGTACGCTCAGGCCGGTAGCCCCAAGGTGAACCTCCCGGCGGTCTCCCCGTGGCCGGATGTGAAGACCACCGACCCGAACTTCCCCGCCTACATTTGGGCTCGTCAAAAGGGCATCACCTTCGGCTGGTCTGATGGCAAGTTCCACGCGGAGGCAAGCATCTCGAACGCCACCGTTGCAGCGTTCACTTACCGTGCAGCGGGTTCCCCGGCTGTATCGGGCGTGTCTTCCTTTACCGATGTGAAGCCGGGTTCTGCGTTCTACCGTGAGATTCTGTGGTCCACTCAGCAGTATGTCATTAATCCGGATTTCGGCTCTTTTAATGCGACGGATCTGGTGAATCGTGGTCAATTGGAGCAGATGCTGTTCAACTTCCAGAACCGCGCCAAGTAGAACGGTGCAGGGTAGAACCGCGCTATGTAAGACGGACTAGTTCTAAGCTGAATACCCCGTGTTCCCGAATGGTTTTTCTATTCGGGAACACGGGGTTTTCTATGCCCGTTTTCTCTGCTTTTTTCTGCACCTATTTTTGGGTGCTCGCGGAATCATTGCGGCACAGAATTCAAAACTTTCAACTATTCCTTGAGATTTCTCGCGACTTCTCATTAAGGGTTTGATATGCTGAGGCTACCCCCAAAACCGACGGGGATAATCAACGAACTTCTTATTGGGTCAGCGCAACTTCGACGGTGAAGAATCGGCCGGAAATCATCCTGCAGGAATTGCCAACATCCAATGGGACGTACCATAAGGATGCTTTATGTCCTCATTTCCGAGTTCTAAGTCTTCATTCCGCCGTGCAACGCAGGGTTGTTGCGCTCTCATGTTGGCTGGCGCGATGGTTCTGCCGATGACTCCGGCGCTGGCTCAGGATACAGCACCGGTCACTAACATTTCTGTCCCTAACGCACCGGTTGCCAATACCGCTTCCCCAGTTTCTCAGGACGTCACGGATGGCCCGTCTTTCACCATTGATTATGGGGAGGGTGCGGCTTTGTACACCGATGAGTACAACGAAATTACGGTGAGGGGCACCGGTCTCACCAAGGAATGGCGTAAGCAGCACGGCGAGGCAGTCCTTTATATTGCCGCTACAAAAGATCGTCCTGGTAACACTAACCCTTCAACGTCGGTGCTTTTCTTTGGAGAAGGTTGGCGTTTCCCTATTGCCGATGACGGCACTTTTGAGGCAAAGCTGAGGATTAGATATGGCGACCTGGATACTTTCTACGACCCCATCCGTTATGATGCCCCGAATTTCCGCTGGGAAGAGGTGCGTTATGAGATTGGCATCCTCACTGTGCCTGAGGGGCAGCCCTGGCCAACCATTGAGGATATTTGGGCTCGTAAGAACGTGGCTATCCACCAGCCGATATATGCCCGTCGCCATCCTAAAATTATCGGGACCCATTGGAGGTACGATGCCCTGAAGGACACCGCGAAAGATCAGGAGGTGATGATTGAGGGTGAGGGTTTCAGCGCGAATGAACTCCCCGGCCGTGAGGGTGTCATGTACACGATTCGAGAGAAGGGCACCGGCACCCCCGTCCTGCTCATGAGCGAGATGGAGCGCTACTACGATCGTGGCAATGGCACACTTCAGCTGTGGGGAAATGCTGTTTACAAAACCATCAAAATTCCCGCGAACACTCTGGATCCGTCTAAGCAGTACGTCCTTGAAGCATGGAGCGACTATGGCTATGTCAGCCAGACGGATAAGACTCTGATTACACCGCTGGTGGGTTTGGCGCCGGAGCACCGCGGTGTCCTTATGGGCCGTCAGGACCTGAAGTTTGAAGGTCTTAAGGAATTCACGAATGTATCTTTACCCAAGCCCAAGTATAAGCACCTCTTCTCAAAGCTTAGCGATGAGGAACAGCAGCAGCGCGCTACTCGCGGTGAGCTAGCTGCGGCACTGTACCTTCAAGCTGGCGCCCCCAAGGTGAACCTCCCTGCAGTCTCCCCGTGGCCGGATGTAAAGACAGACGACCCGAACTACGCTGCGTACATTTGGGTTCGTGAGAAGGGCATCAGCTTCGGCTGGTCTGATGGTAAGTTCCATGCGGATGCAGGTATTTCACGCGCTACTGTTGCGGCGTTCACCTACCGTGCAGCAGGTTCCCCAGCTGTTTCCGGTGTTTCTTCGTTTACGGATGTGAATCCGAGTTCCGCCTTCTACCGTGAGATTTTGTGGTCTGCTCAGCATGGTGTCATTAACCCGCAGAGGGGTATTTTTGAGGCGACCACGATGGTAAATCGTGGTGAGCTGGAGCAGATGATGTTCATTTTTCAGAACCGCACTGACTATGGTGGGCTGGTTCTAGTCTGAGTCATAACCCCGTGCATCCTGAGAGTCTTCTTCTCACCGGGTGCACGGGGTTCAGCTTTTACCGGCTGATTAACCTGTGAAACGCCTCAAAACTTTCAAGCTTCCCTTGAGTGTTCTCTGACATCTACCTGAGGGTTTGATAGGGTGAAAATGTCCCCGCAACCGACGGGGCTTTCAACCACTTTTCTCATAGGGTGTGTGCAGATTCAACGGCGAATTCCCTACCCGCCGTTGAGCCCGCAGAGCCCTGCGAGAAACAACTTTAAGGATGTCTTATGTCCTCGCTTCCGAATTCTAAATATTCTTTCCTCCGCGCCGCTCAGGGTTGCAGCGCGCTGGCGTTGGCTGGTGCTATGGTTCTGCCGTTGGCCCCGGCACTGGCTCAGAATGCAGCTCCTGCCGCTGATGCCGCTGTTGCTGCCGCTACCCCGCAGGTAGCCGACCAGGACGCTGCGGCTACCCCGACCCTTGAGGTTTCCATCCCTGACGGTTACAAGTACGACGGCGTGAACCCCTCCCTCGTCACGACTGAGGGCGGTACCATCCATGTGAAGGGTGCGGGTTACACCAAGGAGTGGCATGCTCAGCACGGTACCGTGGCGCTGTACATTGCCCCCGCGAACTACGCGCCCTCCGGCTACGAGATTCCGACTTCGAAGATGCTGCGCTTCGTGGAGGGTCAGGACTTCACCATTACCGATGACGGCACTTTTGAGGCTGATCTGAAGGTTGAGGCGTACAAGCTTGCTGCCTACTACTTCATCGATGATGACAACTTCCACGACCCGACCGGCGGCACCAAGTACGATGTCCTCTACGAAATTCGCGTGGTTGCTGAACAGAAGGATCAGAAGCCGCTGACCGCTCAGGAGCTGTGGACCAGCAAGAACGTGGTGAGCACCCAGGTGCTGAATACTATGGGCGAGAAGCCGGCGCCGTTCGCACCGCGCCTGGGTTACAACGCTGTGACTGACCCCGCAAAATCACAGGATCTGAACGTTGGTGGCCAGGGGTTTAACGGCGATATTCACTCCGTTAGGGGCGTTCAGCTCGTGGTTCGTGAGAAGGGCTCGAACACCCCGGTTCTGGCAACCAGCGACATTATCGAGTTTGACCACCCCACCCAGTCTTCGGCGTACCGTGATGGCAACCTGAACGGTACCGTGAATCTTCCGGCAAACACTCTGAATGCTTCGAAGAAGTACGTGATTGAGGTCTGGGCTAACGACGGTTACGGCAATAACGGTAAGCTGATTGCTCCGGTCGTGGGCAGGTCCACCAAGGGCCGCGGTACCCTACTCGCATGGCAGGACCTGGACCTGAACGGCACGAACGGTTATAGGGATGCTAACCTGCCCAACGCTCAGGACCCCAATGAGAACGATAACCAGAGCCCTGATCCTTCCGACGAGAAGCTGGAGACCCTCGCTACCCGCGGTGAGCTCGCAGCTGCCCTGTACGTTCAGGCGGGCACCCCCGAGGTGAAGCTGCCTGAGACTTCTCCCTGGCCGGATGTGAAGACCACCGACCCGAACTTCCCCGCGTACGTGTGGGCTCGTCAGAAGGGTATTACCTTCGGCTGGTCGGACGGCAAGTTCCATGCTGATGCAGGCATTTCGAACGCTACCGTTGCGGCGTTCACCTACCGTGCGGCTGGTTCGCCCGCGGTTAAGGGCGACTCCCCGTACAGTGATGTGGCTCCCGGTTCGGCGTTCTACCGTGAGATTCTGTGGGCTCAGCAGAACAAGGTGGTGCTGAACGCTAACGGCGCTTTCGATGCTCAGTACATGGTGACTCATGGTGAGTTGGAGACTCTGATTGAGGCGTTCCAGGCTCGCGCTAAGTAAGGTCGTTTAGCCCGCCCGCATCCCCCTCGGGTTTTACCTTGAGGGCGCGTGCGGTGCATCGGATAGCTCTCTGGTTCCCCGTGCTCCCGAATGGTTTTCTGTTCGGGAGCACGGGGTTCAGCTTTTAACAGCTACCGCTGTATGAGATTTCTCGAAACCTTAAAGTATTCCTTGAGTGTTTCCTGACAATCGTTCAACGCTTTGATAGGGTGAGGATATCCCCGAAACCGAGGGGGATTTTCAACCACTTTTCTCATCGGGCGTGCGCAGATTCTGCGGCCGATTCCCAACCTGCCGGTAAGCTCGCGCGGCCCCGGAGAAATGACCCTAAGGATGTCTTATGTCCTCACTTCCGAACTCTAAGTCTTCATTCCTCCGCGCGGCTCGGAATTGTAGCGCGCTCGCACTGGCGGGCGTGATGGTCCTGCCGCTGACCCCGGCGTTAGCCCAGGACGCAGCGCCCACCGCAAACGCGCCCGTTGCTAACGCACCGACTGCCAATACCCCCGCCCCTGCAACTCAGGATGTCGCGGATGAGCCGTCTTTCACCGTTGTCTATGAGGATTACTACTACCAGGACGGCCGTGACGTCTTCAAGCAAGAGGGCGACGGCCTGTACACCGGTGAGGACAGTAAAATTACGGTTCTGGGCACCGGCTTCACCAAGGAGTGGCGCAAGCAGCACGGCAAGGTAGTCATCTACATCGCGCCCGAGGAGAACGTCCCCTACAACGCACATCAGGTGACCGATACCCTCTTGCGGTTTGAAGAGGGCAAGGACTTCACCATTGACGATGACGGCACCTTTGTCGCCCCTCTGAATGTTGAGGCTAATACTTTGCCGAGTTACTACACTCTCACGGAGTATTTCCCGGATATGACTCTGGACAAGGTGCGTTACGAGGTTGGCATCCTCGCCGAGCCCGAGGGCCAGCCGCAGTCGACCGTTCAGGATATCTGGGCTCGCAAGAACGTTGTGACGCATCACGGTCTGAGCACCAATGATTATCACTTCGATACCTTCGCACCTAAGTTGAAATACGACGCTTTGAAGGACCCCACGAAGGATCAGGAGCTGCTGATTCAGGGTCAGGGCTTCGTAGGGACTGACATCCCCGGCGTTGAGGGCATGATGTACGTCATTCGCGAGAAGGGCACGGGTTCCCCCGTCCTGGTTATGAGCGAGATGAAGCGTTACGTCCAAGGCGATGATGAATACGAGACGGGCCTGGAGGGAGGCTTCGCTTTCGTCAATCTCAAGATTCCCGCGAACACGCTGGATCCGTCCAAGCAGTACGTCATTGAGGCGTGGAGCGACTACGGTTACCCCAGCAAGACGGATAAGACTCTCATCACCCCGATGGTGGGTTTTGCCCCGGAGCACCGCGGCGTTCTTTTGGCGCACCAGGATTTGAAGTTTGAGGGTGTCCAGCGGTTCACGAATGCTTACGTACCCGTAGAGGAACGTATGTACTTTTCGACATCGCTGAACGACGAGGAACAGAAGCAGCCTGCCACCCGCGGTGAGCTGGCTTCCGCCCTTTATGAGATGAAGGGCAGCCCCAAGGTGGACCTTCCTGAAGTCTCCCCGTGGCCGGATGTGAAGACGGACGACCCGAACTACGCCGCCTACATTTGGGCTCGTGAAAAGGGCGTTACTTTCGGCGGACCTGACGGAAAGTTCCACGCGGAGGACGGTCTCACGAATGCAACCGTTGCCGCAATGATTTACCGTGCGTCTGGTTCACCGGAAGTATCGGGTGTTTCATCCTTCCCGGATGTTACGCCGGATTCCGCGTTCTACCGTGAGATTCTGTGGGCTACCCAGCAGAATGTTATTACTCCCGAGACCGGCATGTTTGAACCGAATCATGCTGTGACCCGCATTGAATTGGACTGGATAACGTTCTATTACTGGCATCGTGTTATGCACCCTACCACTACCGGCCTGTATCGCATTGCTAACTAAGTAGACCGAGCCGGTTCTAACCCGGGCACCTCGTCACAACGGACGGGGTGCCCGGGCTCTTACGCATTGAGGGAATCTGCGCGGATTCTTCTAGAGTTCTCTCCCCTAGAATTCTCGCCCTAGAGTTCCCATGCGGGGGCTGCGGCGGTGCTTGCCGAGTGCGCGTCCTGACCGGTTGCCACGCCGGTGGAGACGGTGAAGTCCCACGGGTCGGTGTTCAGTGCGGACAGCTTCGTTTCGATAGCGAAGCCGCGCTCAGCGAGCAGGGCGCGCAGGCGGTTTGCCGCCGACTGCAGCCAGAGGGATTCGCTGGCGGCGTGGGAGCAATCAATCAGGGCGATGTTACTGCCGTCAACTCGTGCGGTTTCGCGGAATTCGCTAGCGGGGTGGTGGCGCAGGTCGGCGGTAATGTACACCTGCGCGTCAGTGGCGCGCACAGCGTCGAAGAGGGAGTCACCGGCACCACCGCAGAGGGCGACGCGGCGGATCGGCTGGTCGGCGCGTCCGGCGATGCGCAGGCCACCGGCGGTTGCGGGCAGTGCCGCTGCGAGGCGTTCTGCGAGCTCCTTGAGGGTGATTTCTTCGGGCAGGGTGCCGAGGCGGCCGGTGCCTACCGAGTGTTCCTGTTCGTCGAGTACCTGGGTTTGTGCTTCGGTGAGCGGTTCGCGGTCAATCAGGCCGATAGCGTCGCAGAGTGCTTCGTTCACGCCTTCAACGGCGGCATCGGCGTTGGTGTGCGCGCCGAGCAGGCCGCATCCGCCTTCGATAAGGGTGTGCAGTACATTGCCCTTGTAGTCGCTGTCGGGGATGAACTTTGCGCCGCGTAGCAGTAACGGGTGGTGGGTGATGAGTAGCTGCGCGCCTTCGGCTACGGCTTCTTCAGCGGTGGCGGTGAGGGCGTCTACTGCGAAGAGGACGGTGCTCACTTTAGCGGCGCCACGTCCGGCGACGAGGCCGGATGCGTCCCATCCGGCGGCGAGCTGCGGCGGGAAGAGCGTGTGGAAGGCGTCGACGACTTCTGCGAGGGTGGGGGTTTCTAGTTTTTCAGTCATACCTCTATTGTGGCAGGTGGCGCGGCGGCAGCTCAGGAATATTATGCGGCTCGGCGGTGTTCTTCAGGTAGTGTGGTTTTATAGTTCAAGGAGGAATCATGACTGATGTTGTTCTTGCCGGCGGCTGTTTCTGGTGCCTGGATGCGGTGTACCGCCAGTTCCACGGGGTTGAGGCGAGCGTCTGCGGCTACACGGGCGGCGATACTCCCGACCCTGATTATCGTTCGGTGTGTTCGGGCGCGACCGGGCATCAGGAGGCGCTGAAGCTCAGCTTCGACCCGCAGGTCATTGACCTGGATACGGTGCTGGATATTTTCTTCACGAGCCACGACCCGACTAGCTGGGATCGTCAGGGTGCGGATACCGGTTCGCAGTACCGTTCGGTGCTTTTCTACGCGGATGAGCAGCAGCGTGAGGCGTTTGAGCGTGCGGTGGCGCGTGCTCAGCAGCTGTACCCCTCCCCCATTGTTACGCAGATTAAGCCCCTGGGCGTGTTCTATGAGGCTGAGGATTATCACCAGAACTATTACGCGTTGAATCCGGCGCAGGGTTATTGTGCGTTTGTGGTGAGCCCGAAGGTGGCTCAGGCACGCCGTAATTTTGCGCATCTGCTCCGTTAACTACTCTGCTAGCCGGTGCATCCGGTTCAGTTGAGGCGTATTACGTTGTTCACCCCGTAGCTGTCTTTTGTTGTGTGGCAGCTATGGGGTGTCTTCGTATGCGCCCGGCTATTTGTTGTTCGCCTGCGCTTTAGGGTTGCTATAAGGTGCGCCCGGTATGATGGGGGTGTCGACTCACTCCTCCTTGTCCGTTGACCTCACCGAAAGACTGCTGATGACTAGCTCCTCTTCTAAGCCCGTCGCCTTGAGCCGCCGCGCCGTGTTGGGTGCGGGCGGTGTTGGTCTTGCCGCTGTGTTGTCTGCGTGTGCGCGTACGGTGCATCCACCGGTTGATACTGCCGCCTCTGAGTCAGCGAGCGCGAGCCCCTCTGCTTCGCCGGCGTTGCCGTCTGCGAATAAGTCGTATAAGGGTAAGGTCACGTTCGATAACTTTGAGAAGAACGGCGAGTATGTGCCTGCCACGGCTGAGAAGAAGGCGCAGAACGTGCCCAAACCGCTCATGCCGGAGAAGGTGCAGGAGCTGAGCATTGACGGTATCTATGCACTGATTGGCTATTGGATTTCTAGCTTTAATTATTTGGCGTTGACGGGTGATATTGAGCCGATGAAGAAGACGGATCTTAGCACTGACTACACCAAGGAGCTTGAGCCGATGGTTAAGCTCTATGAGACGGGGCGCGGCTGGATTTATGACACGAGTGAGCCGATGTCCGTGTACCTGTTGACGGATACTCCCACGCAGGTTGAGGGCGACCGCATTCTTTATTATTGGCGTGCTCGTTCCCTGGTTGATCAGAATGGGAAGAGGCATCTGACCGAGGGTGATAACCGTGATAAGCCCATTGTGGGGGCTGAGGATTCTCAGGGTCAGGCAATGAGGATTGTTGTGGAGTATAGGGAGGGTGCTTGGTTTATGAGTACCCAGAAGGATAAGGATGCTGGTAAGAGCTCGGGTTCTGCGAGCACTTCGGCTTCCTAGTGCGCTAATTGCAGCTTTTTGATCTTTTCTCTGCAAAAGGATACAAGTAGCAACATTTGATATCTATATGCGTGTTTACGGTATGATATGGGTGTCAACTCACTCTATTTCCTTTGTTGACCTCCTTTGAAAGGCTACTTGATAATGAGCCCTTCCCCTATGCCCACCAGTGTGAGCCGCCGTGCGGCCCTGGGTGCAACCGGTGCCGGCGTACTGGCGGCATTGACTGCGTGCGCTAGCGATATCCGTCCGCTGGCTGATAGTTCCCCCTCCGGTGAGGCTTCGGCGAGTGCGTCCGAAAGCGCATCCGCGAGCGCTTCGGCATCGGCTTCGTCTTCCTCTTCTGACAAGTCCTATAAGGGCCTTGTGAAGTTCGATAACTTCGAGAAGAAGGGTGAGTACGTTCCTGCCACGGCTGAGAAGAAGGCACAGAATGTGCCCAAACCTCTCGTTCCGGCGAACATGAACGAACAGAGTGTTGATGGCATGTATGCGTTCATTGGCTACTGGCTGGCGAGCTTCAACTATGTGCTGATGACCGGTGATGCTGAGCCGATGAAGAAGGCTGACCCTGCAGATGTGTATGCGAAGAGCCTGCAGGAATTTACGTTGATGTACGAGAGTAATCTGGGCTGGATGTACGGTACGGACACCCCGGTTACTATGGAGTTGATTAGTAGTGCACCGCAGAAGCCTTCCGGTAGCGGCACCCGTTACTACTGGCCGGGCTACATGAACTACAGCGCAGATGCGAAGATTCATCGTGAGGGTAAGTCTGACCTACCTTTTAAGACGTCTTCTAGCCCGAATGGCAAGCTGATGAAGGCTGCTGTGGAGTATAAGGACGGTAAGTGGTTTATGCTTACCGGCAATGAGGGCTCTTCTTCGGCGGCTTCCGGTTCTTCTTCTAACTCTTCTTCTGTCTAGACCTCACCTTAACGGTTCAGGCCTAACGGTTTAAGATAGGCTTCTCCCCCGCCTGCGGTCATGCACCGTGGGTGGGGGTTTCTTTTGCCAAAAACCCAGGGAACACTCAGGGGGAAACCCTGCGGGTGTTCGGGGTCGGCTGAGAGTGCCTCGGGTACGCTTAACGTATATACATTGACGTACTACATATGGTCTTTACCTGCAGGTTTGAGCCTCGTGCTGACGGCTTTGTGGGTGAAGGATCCGACGAAGGACTTCCGATGACTACTTTCTTCACTCGACGTACCGCTCTGGGTGTTGCTGTTGCGGGTGCACTTTCTGCGTTGACTGCGTGCGCTAGCGATATTCGCCCGCTGGCTGGCAGTACCGGCTCGGCTTCTCCGTCGGAGGCGGCGACCACCTCCGAATCTGCGTCTGCATCGGCGTCTGCTGGCGCATCGGCGTCTCCTTCTGCTTCGGCGCCTGCGAGTGCTTCTGTAGCCTCGGGCCTTCCGTCTTCGGGTAAGTCCTATAAGGGTCCAATGAAGTTTGATAGCTATGAGAAGACCGGTGAGTACGTTCCGGCAAGCGCTACGCAGATGGCTCAGAATATGCCGAAGCCTGTTCCTCCGGCGAATATGAAGGAGCACAGCGTTGATGGTGCGTATGCTTTCTTGAGTTTCTGGCTGGCGAGCTTGAATTACCTCATGATGACGGGTAACCCTGGTCCGATTGAGATCGTTTACCATGATGGTTACGGCTGGGAGAAGTATCCCAGCACGATTAAGCTGTATGCGTCGGGTTTGGGTTGGGTGTACGGTACGGAAACTCCGTATATTGTTGAGCTGCTGACGGATGCGCCCCGTGAGGTGCCGGGTAGCAATAATACTCGCTTTATTTGGGAGGGCTATTCCTATATGGATCCCAAGATGATGCGGCATTACAATGGTCAGCCGGAGAAGGCGACGAGTGCTGATGAGTCGAAGAAGAAGGTGGCGAGGTTCCGACTGGATTACAAGGACGGCAAGTGGGAGTTGTCTAGCGCCGCATAGTTGCCGTATTGCTGAAGGTTCCCTCGCATGCTGACTTCTCATGATGGAAGACCCCGCACCTGGTAAAACGCTGGGTGTGGGGTCTTAATTTTCTGAACATTCGAAGTGGTCACGGGGCTATTTGGTGGCTCTCGGGTAACCTTAAAGGCGTATACATTGACGTACTGATAGGTCTTTACAGGGCGTCTACGCCTGCTCTGGCGCACGGTGTTTTTATCTGTTCTGTATTGGTTCCAACGAAGGGCTTCCGATGACTACCTTCTTCACTCGACGTACTCTCCTGGGCGTGGGTGCGACCGGTATTCTTGCAGCGCTGACTGCGTGCGCTACTGATATTCGTCCGCTGTCGCAGGGCTCGGGTGGTTCCTCTGGTTCAGCTTCTAATGCTGCTTCTGGCGCTACTTCTGGCGCGGCTTCCTCTTCTGTGAGCGCCTCGGCGTCACCTTCTCCTACCGATGATCACACGCCCGGCTCATACGTGGGTCCGATTAAGTTCAATAACTACGAGCGGAGCGGCACCTACATTCCGGCGAGTGCGGAGGCGCCGGCGCAGAACGTGCCGAAGCCTCTTATCCCGGAGAAGATGAAGGAGAACAGCCCCGAGGGTGCTTACGCTCTGATGGGTTATTGGCTTGCTTCCCAGAATTATCTGATTCTGACCGGCGATGTTGAGCCGCTGATGAAGGCGGATCCTGCGAAGGCTTTTTTGAGGAACTCTAGGACCATGATTAAGCTCTACGAGTCGGGTCTGGGTTGGATTTACGGTTCGGATCAGCCGTACAAGATTGAGATTGCGGAGAATGAGCTTCAGCCGGTTGCTAATAAGCAGGACCGTTATGAATGGCTTGTGACTGTTGCTTATGATCCTGCCGCTAAGTACCACATTGAGGGTGAGCCTGATGCGACTATCGTTGAGGAGGAAAAGACGATTCCTCGCACGACGAAGTTCATCATGGAGTACAAAGAGGGCATGTGGCGCATGCTCTTGGACAATAACAGTTAAATTCCGCTCCTTCTGATACTCACTACTTAAGGATTTCTGATGACGACTTTCCTTTCTCGGCGTGCAGTCCTACTAGCTGCCGGTGCGGGCGCTATTACGATGCTGAGCGCCTGCTCCAGCGATATTCGTCCGTTGGCTGATAGCTCCCCGTCTGCTTCTGGAGAGGCTTCCTCTTCAGCAAGTTCTAGCGCCTCTGCTAGCCCCTCCGCTTCTGCTAGCTCATCCTCTGCGGATGGTTCTTCTGAGAAGTCTTATCTGGGGCCGGTAAAGTTCGATAACTATGAGAAGAAGGGTGAGTACGTCCCCGCGGATGAGACGCACAAGGCGCAGAATGTGCCCAAGCCCCTCCCTCCGGCGAATATGCATGAGAAAACCATTGATGGCGCATACTCTGCCTTTAGTTTTTGGCTTGCCAGCGTCAACTATCTGGTGCTCACCGGTGACGATGAGCCGTTGAAGCAGGCTGACCCCTCCGGCAGGGATGTGAAGTCTTTCCATGATTATGTGACTTTTTATGAGTCCAATGAGGGGTGGTTTTACGGTTCGGAGCATGCGCTTCAGGCTGAGATTATGACCCCGCAACCTGAGAAGGTATCGGGTAGCGACTCCCTCTACTACTGGCGTATCACGCTGTCCAAAGAATCTAAGGCGATGATGCATGTTGAGGGTAAGGGAAACAGGCCTATGTACCAGAACACTTCCATGGAGCCTGAGCTTTCCGACCTGAAATTGTCGTATCAGGACGGCAAGTGGTTCACTTACCCCACCAAGGTACATGGACAAGGCTCTGCGAGCCCGAGCACCAAAGCATCCGATGAGGCTAACGCTAAGAATGCCTAGAGCATCTTTGCTGAGTCCGTCTTAGGGGCGGGGATTCACCTCGCTTACAGGCGCATAAGATTTAGGGCTTAGGCCCATGACCCTACGCACTACTTAAGGATTTTTCATGGCAACTTTTCTTTCTCGACGTGCCGCACTAGCGGCTGCTACCGGTGCCGGTGCGGCTGTAGCGCTGACTGCCTGCGCTAGCGATATCCGCCCGCTGGCTGATAGCTCTTCTTCTCCTTCCGGTGAGGCTTCACCTTCGGCAAGTGCTTCTGAATCTGCGAGCGCATCCGCTTCAGCGTCTGCCGCTGATTCCGGCAAGAAGTCGTATAAGGGCACGGTGAAGCTCGACAAGTACGAGAAGAACGGCGAGTACGTTCCTGCCACGGCTGAAAAGAAGGCACAGAACGTGCCGAAGCCTGTTGTTCCGGAGAAGATGAACGAGGCAACCGTTGAAGGCATGTACCAGTTCCTCAGCTACTGGCTGGCGAGCTTCAATTACATGTTTATGACGGGCGATTACGAGCCGCTCAAGAAGGCTGACCCGTACTCCCACTATGCGAACGAGGGCAGCAATGCTGTTATCATCTACTCTTCCGGCAGGGGCTGGGTATACGACACGGATGCGCCGGTTACCGTTCAGCTTCTGACCGACGCCCCGAAGAAGGTCGCGGGCGGACCCAACCGCTACGATTGGCTCGGACGCATCATCTATGACCCCAACGCGAAGATCCACATTGAGGGTCAGGACCCCGCTCCCCTAGTCGATGGATCCACTAAGAGCGAGGCAACCAACTTCGCGGCGGACTACAAGGACGGCGCGTGGTACATGCTCAGTGATGAGGATGCTGATGCATCCTCTTCCGAGAAGAGCAGCGCTAGCGCCTAAAACCCGCCTCTAAGCGGCTGGTTCTAAAAGTGAGGGAAGCTCCCGTATGCAGTTGAGATTGCATGCGGGGGCTTCCTCTTTACCTACGTGCGGTGGCGATGTTCCCTTATGCGTTCATGAGCGGACTTTGAACATGCGTCAGTTCCTTCGGGTACGCTTAAAAGTACACTGACAAACCGTTTAGGGGTTCTCATGCCTACTTTCGTTACTCGCCGCACCGCCCTGGGCGTTGCTACCGCTGCCGCGCTCGCTTCCCTGACTGCCTGCGCAAGTGATATTCGCCCGCTCGAGGACCCGAGCGTAGTTGACCCGATGCGCCCTTACAAGGGTGACTTGAAATTCAATAGCTACAAGTCCACCGGAACCTACCGCCCCGCAAGCACCACGAAGAAGGCGGAGAACCCGCCCATGCCCGTTCCTCCCGAGAACATAAAGTCGAAGACGATCTCGGGCATGTATGCGGCGCTGGGCTACTGGCTCGCAGCCCTGAACTATCTGACGGTTACCGGCGACGCTGCCCCGTTCAAGGACGTGGACCTAGACGGTATCTACGTACAGAAGATGAAGATATACGTAGACTTGTACGCGAAGGATGAGGGGTGGATGTACGGCACCGATACGCCGCTCTTGGCTGAGCTGATCGAAGAGACTCCACAGAAGGTTGACGATGAGCAGTACCGTTGGAAGGGTATTGGCCGTAACCATAAGGCCGCCGTTCTCCATTACGTACCGGAGGACAGGGATATTCACATTGCAGATACGAGCGGCAGCTCTGCTAATGATGAGGTCACTTTTGTGTTGAATTATCGGAACAATACGTGGATGGTCACCATTGAGACGAAAAGCTCTTCGACAGCTGCCCCCGACTCCTCGGGCGGAAGCAATTCTGGCCTCAACGTTTAGGATGCAGTGACATAGACACCGACACCACGTACGCCTAACAAACAGCACTTTTCGTTAGCTAACGCAGTTTTTGCAGTATTTTCCCAGGTTTAATACCCAAAAAATCATAAACATATCCAAATACACTAAGGTACTCTGAAATAGATACACCGATAATCTATTGAAGGGTACCTTATGTCCACCTTCGTGACCCGACGCGCCGCCCTTGGCATCGCCACCACCGCCGCGCTCGCCTCCTTGACTGCCTGCGCCAGTGATATTCGCCCGCTCAGCAACCAGAGCACGCCCGATACACAGCGCTCCTACAAGGGCGAGCTGAAGTTCAACGGCTACGAATCACGCGGCACCTACATTCCCGCAACCAGCTCGAAAAAGGCGGAGAATCCACCCAAGCCTGCCCCTCCTGCAGAGATGAAAGCCAAAACGACGGAGGGCATGTACGCCGCCATAAACTACTGGTTGGCTTCTTTCAATTACCTTATGATTACCGGCGACATTGAGCCCTTTAAGGCTGTGGATATAAACCGAAACGATATCTACAAGGCCGAACCTTTCGTCGAATTTTATGAGAAGAACACTGGCTGGGTGTACGGTACTGATGCGCCGTTCTCAGCAGAACTGACCGAGGACGCTCCGCAGAGGGTTGACGAACAACAGTACCGCTGGCTGGGTGTTGGCCGATATAACAAGGAAGCAAAGATTCACTACACAGATGGCAGGGAACTCACCATGGCCTCATTGAGCAGCGGCCCCGGTGATTATGAGTTCTTCTTTATCTTGGAGTATCAGGATGGCGCCTGGACGGTTCGGAATGAACCAGCCAAACTTACAACAGGCTCACCCAACTCAAGCGCGAGCAGCTCCGGCGCCCCCGTTTAGAACCCCGGCCATATCGTAGTCGTGCGAAAATCTCTGTGCCCCGTGTTTTTCGTCATCTACCGCCGCTTTTACGGCGTTGAAGGCGCACACAACATTGGGCTGGCCGCTCCCCTGCGATATTCTGGAATTAGTTCAATACCGGCACATACTTTATTCACCTCAGAAAGAGCCCCATGTCTACCATGTATACCCGCCGCACCGCCCTGACCGCACTGGGTCTGGGCACTGCCGCGCTTCTTGCCGCATGTTCCTCGAAGTCCTCCGAATCTTCAGCAACCGCGAGCGCATCCGCACCCGAGTCTTCGGCATCCGCGAGCGCTACCGTATCCGTCTCCCCCACCGCGGAGGCAACCACCACCATTGAACCCGGCCCCAGCATGAAGGGTGAGGTCGTTCTTGCCGACTACTCCTCCACCGGCACTTTTGAGCCCGGCACCAAGGAGCACAAGGCAGTGAACGTCGCGATTCCCGTGGAGCCGGCGAAGCTGCGTGAGAACAGTGTTGAGGGTCTGCACGCGTTCATTGCGTACTGGCAGGCTACCCTGAACTACCTGCTGCTGACCGGTGACGGTGCACGCTTCACGAACATTGACCACACCGGCGATTACTCGACTGTGGCTGAGTTCTTCCAGAGCATGTACGCTTCGGAGACCGGCTGGGTTATTGGTTCGGAGCGTCCGATGGTTCTGTCGTTGACTGCTGACCGCCCGACCAAGGATACCCGCACCGGCTACTACACTTGGGCAACCGAGATGGTGATTGATGGTGCTGAGGGTGCTGGCGTGTACAGCAAGACCAATGATCGTGTGCAGCCGCTGACTGAGGTGTTCAAGTACCCCGGTAAGCCGGTGGCTGGTCAGATTGTGGCGCATTACCAGGACGGCACTTGGCGTATGGTGCGTCGCGCTCCGGGTACTGCTTCTGCTTCGCCGGTTCCGTCGCTGAGCCCGAGCGCTTCGGCTGAGGGTTCTGCCTCTGCGGAGGCTACCACTGCCTCTGCTGAGGCATCGGCACAGTAGATTCCGGGTCCCCTATACCGCTGAGAAGCCACATGTGTTTCGAGAAGCCACCATTATGGTTGCTTTTCGAAACACATGTGGCTTTTCGCTTTTAGTCTTTCTTGAAAAAGGCAGGTATAAACAAAAAAGCCTTGATTCCGAAGAACCAAGGCTTTTTCCTAGTGTGACCCCAACCGGATTTGAACCGGTGTTGCCGCCGTGAGAGGGCGGAGTACTAGGCCGCTATACGATGGGGCCGTGAGATTTACATCTCTTTTACCAGGTCGCCCTGGCAACACATATAACTATACAGAGGTTCCCAGAAACAACCAAATCGAAAAGCGGTGAAATGAGTCACATATTTTACACTGAGTGCAAGGCCTAAAAACAGACTCCTCCCCCAGTGGTGTAGGTACTCCCCCGACAGCCATCCGGCACCTCCGCAGCGCCCGCCTCCACACCTGCGCCTACCCCGTTCAGGCACCACGGCATCACGGCGTCACAGCATCAAGGGCACAAAAATGCGCCCCGCACAGTGTACGGGGCGCATCCGCTCAAACTAGAGCGAGAAACTATGCCTTACGGCGACGAAGCACCATCACAGCAGCACCAGCAATCAGCGCGAACGCACCGACAGCAGCCAGGCTCAGAACGTTCTGAGCACCAGTCTTAGCCAGCGAACCCTTGCTCTGAGGCGCAGACTTGGTAGCCGAAGCACTCACCTGAGAATCCGAACCGGAGCCCTTAGACTGATCCTCAGACTTCACCGAAGAAGAGTTCTTCAGCGGCGCGGTCTTCGCGGTGGTTCCCAGCTGATCGTTAGTTTCCTCAGCCTTCGACTGTTCACCCTTCGACTGTTCACCCTTGGGCTGCTCAGCCGCCGGCTTCTCCGCTACTGCAGCAGACGCGGAAGGCGATGCCGAAGCATTGGTCGGGAATGCCGGCTCGTCAGCTTCGTCGCGATTATCTGCATTACCGGCATCCTTCGCATCGTTAACAATCAGCGAAACAGCCGAATCGTAATTGCGGTTGGTAGCCACATCAGAACCAGCGGTGACGGTACCGAGCATGTAGCCCTGGCTGTACTGCATGGTGTTCGCCGGAACACGCAGAGTTGCCTCGAAGGAGTACTTACCGGTGCGTGCGTTGTAGACAAACGCGCTCGCAGGAACGACAGTGGAGACCTTCTGAATGTTTGCCAGTTCGCTATCGGTCAGTTTGTCGTAACCCATCGACCATTCGCCTTCCTTGACGAGGAACAGGCGAATACCTTCTGCCGGGGGCTTCTCAAAGTCGTAGCCGGAGACGTGGAAGGTGTAGGGGCGGGTAATGTCGACGGTGCCCTCAGCGAAGTTCAGGGTGGGGTCAATCAGCACTGCGGTAGCCTGCTTCGGGTAACCCTGGAAGGGAACCTTAGCGGGGTTAATGGTCGCGGTGGAGGTGAACTCACCCTCAGAAACCTCAGCGTAGAACTTCACGATGGAGTTCGGAACCAGCTTCTGCTGCGAGGAAGGAACAGCCTTGCCGTTACGATCCACGGTCGCCTTGGAGGTGTAGGTGTCGGTCATGGTGCCGTCGCCGGTCTTCGAGTTCAGCACGTAGGGCACAGCCGCGGTGGTGTTCGCGATATCCTGCTTGTCCACTGCAATGACGGAGCCATCCTCGGTGACGGTCAGATCGTTAGCCTTACCGCCGTTCATCTCAACCTCACCGATCACGCGGTCGGTCTTAGCGTCAAAGATAGCGATCTTGCCGGTACCGAAATCGGTCACGTACACCAGGTCGCGGTCCTCGTCGTTCTCCATGGACAGCGCCTGGGTGCCGAACTTAACGAACTTCTTGAACGCACCGGTGGTCAAATCGTAGACAGAGATACCGGAGTTCACGCCGTCCACGCCCTGCGAGGAGACGTAAATTTCGTTCTCGGAGTGGTCAATAGTGACGTCAGAGGGGCGGACTTCAACGGAGGAGTTCTCGCCGCGGGTCTGAATAACCTGCTCGGTCTTGAACGTATGAGTGTTGATTACGAAGACCTTGCCGCCGGTGCGCTCGGGCACGTACAGCTTGTCTCCATCAATGGTCATGTTCATGCCGATGTAGCGGGTACCGCCGTTGGGGGCGCCCTCCAGCTGCAGCTTGGTGACCTCGAAGGTCTTCATGTCGATTGCGGACACATAGTAGCGGCCGGTCACGAACACCTTGCCGGAGTTGTGGTCCACCAGCACAGAGCGGGGGTGCTCAATCCAGTTCGGGTCGCTCTCAGCGATACCGTGGTTAGTCCAAATCTGTTCCATGGTGTTCTGGTCGAACACGGACAGGGAGTTATCGGTGGTGTTAGTAACCCACACGGTGCCGGACACGTCATCAACAGTGATGCCGTACGCGGAAATGTAGCCAAATTCGCCGTTCTTATCCAGCTCGAAGGGAAGCGCCGCCACTTCTTCAATCTGAAGAGTGTCTGCGTTGACACGAGCAATGGTGGAGGCGAGGTCGCCGCGTGCACCCACGCCGACCATCCAAATCTTGTTGGTCGCCTTAGAGTAAGCAACCTGGTACTGGCCGGGCAGACCCTGGGTAATCTGCGCGACGGACGCGGAGGTGTCAACAACGCGGCTCAGCGATGCGGTGGAAGGAGCCGAGGCGCTGGGCGAAGCGGTCTGATGTGCGGTATTCGGTGCTGCGAAGGAGGCAGGAATCATGGCTGCGCCGGAGATTGCGAGCGCGAGGGAGCCGACGGCGAGCCCCTTCAATGCTTTGCCCGAGGAGGGAGTGAGGTTCAATGTGTGTCCTTCAAATGTGTAACGGAAGTGCTCACATGCCGCATGCGAATGCTAACGAGACACCCGTGAATATGCGGTGACATATTCGACGGCACGAAAAGCAGAAGTGTAGGTAACGCATAAATTTACTTACCTTCTAATCCTCAGTGTTTTCCCAGGAAAATACAAGCAGCGACGTGGGTGTGTTTTGTGTTTTTGTGAGTGATCCCCTAATTCACCTTCAGTATCACGTGAAGGTTGATGTGTATCCAGGGTTTTTCCTTGCTCTTACGGGCAAAAACCCTGGTCACTAGGGGTATTGTGATGCTTTTATATTTACACATTAATGTAAAAGTTTAGGTGAGGCGCGCCCACAGGAATCATCACGGGTTAAACATTTTCCCGACATTCAAAACCTATATTTTTACAGGCAAGTGCACATATATAAATATTTGCTGCATAAGTTACCCAGAATAACCCCAAGCGGGCACACAAAAGGCGGGTACCCCTCCCCCAGATTCGAAGAATCCGAAGGAGAAAATACCCGCCTTCTCACGCGTTACATCGAGCGTTTACGCCCGAGAACTAAACGCTATGCCTTGCGGCGGCGCACCACCAGAGCAGCACCCGCAACCAGAGCCACAGATGCGAAAGCAACCAGCGGCATCACAGCGTTCGCACCGGTGTTCGCCAGAGCGCCACGCGAAGAGCCAGCCTGCGAGGAACCTGCGTCGCTCTTAGCTACCGAGGAGCCACCGCCCAAATTATCGGAGCCACCTGCAGAGGAACCGCCGTTCTTCACAGCCGAACCGGACTTATCAGCCTTCACAGCATCCGGAGCAGACTTGGAGTCCTGTGCACCGGTCTTAGCGTCAGACTTGGAGTCAGACTGAGATGCCTGATCCTTGGAGGTCTGGTCCTTAGCCTCTGCGGTGTTCTCAGACTTAGCGTCAGACTTCTTGTCCTCAGACTTAGCGTCCTCAGACTTCTTATCTTCTGCCTTCTTGTCCTCAGGCTTCTTGTCCTCAGCCTTCGGGTCAGCCGGCTTCGGCTCCTCAGCCTTCACACCGGTCACCGTCGGGTAACCCGCAAAGTCCAGCGAAGTCGGGGTGATACCCACCGGAGCTGCGCTCGCGTCGGTGTCCTTCACGCCAACCTTGAACTTCAGAATCGAGTTAGCCTTCAGCTGCTGAACCGATGCGGGAACGTCGTTGCCCTGGCGGTCCTTGGTGGGCAGGGTGGTGTACTCGCTGGCGGTGGTGATCTCTCCGGTGGTGCCGTTGAGCACGTAGGGCAGGGTCACCTTCTCGTCGCGGTCCTTCTTGTCGAGGACCAGCACGGAGCCGTCCTTGAGCAGGGTCACGTCGTTCGCGGCTGCGCCGTTCATCTCGACCTCGCCGATGACCTCGTCAGCGCGGCCGTCGAAGACAGCCACCTTGCCGGTGCCGAAGTCGGTTACGTACACCAGGTCGCGGTCCTCATCGTGCTCCAGAGCGAGCGCCTGGGTGCCGAACTTGACGAACTTCTTGAACTCGCCGGTGGTCAGGTCGTACACGGAGATACCGGAGTTGACGCCCTTCACACCCTGGGAAGAGACGTAAATCTCATTCAGCGAGTGGTCCACAGCAACGTCGGAGGGGCGAACCTCAACGGTGGAATCCTCACCCTGAGTCTGGATGGTCTTCTCAACCTTGAAGGTCTTGGTGTCCACGACGAAGAGCTTGCCGCCGGTGCGCTCGGGCACGTACAGCTTGCCGCCGTCGAGGAACAGGTTCATGCTCACGTAGCGGGTGCCGCCGTCGGGCGCGCCTTCGAGCTGAATCTTCTCAACCTGCTTGGTCTTCAGGTCAATCGCGGATACGAAGAAACGACCGGTCACGAAAGCCTTACCGGACTCGTGGTCAACCAGAACGGAGCGGGGGTGCTCAATCCAGTTCGGGTCGTCCTTCTTCACGCCCTCGTTGGTCCAGATGAGCTTGAGGGTCTGCTGGTCGTACACTGCCACGGAGTTGTCGGTGGTGTTGGTAACCCAGACGGTGCCGTCCACGTCATCAACGGTCACGCCGTACGCGGAGGTGTAACCGTACTGGCCCTTGTCGTTCTTCTTCACGGGCAGCTCGGCGAAAGCCTCGGTCTGCAGGGTGTCTGCATCCACGCGTGCCAGGGAGGAAGCGAGGCCGCCGCGTGCACCTACGGTGGGTACGAACAGCTTGTGGTTCTTCTTGGAGTAGCCAACCTGGAACTGGCCGGGCAGACCCTGAATGATGTTTGCAACGCTACCGTTTGCGTCCACGGTGCGGTGTGCCTCGGTGGAGGGGGTGGTTGCGTTGTTGTCGGCCGCCTTGGTCTTGGTGGCGGTTGCCGGGTAGCCCTGGAACTCGCGGGTTTCGGGGGTGACCTGCTTGACCTCGGAGTTGTCGCCTGCGGTTGCGGTGACCTTGAACTTCAGGATGGAGTTCGCCTGAATCTCGGAGGTCTTGGCGGGAACCTCGTTGCCCTGCTTGTCCTTAGAAGGCTTGCTGGTGACCTTATCTGAGGTGCTGACGGTGCCGGTGGTGCCGTCGAGGACGTAGGGCACGGTTGCGGTTGCGCCAGCCTGCTTGTCCACAGCGACAACGGAGCCGTTGGGCAGTACGACCAGGTCGTTTGCCTTGCCGCCGTTCATGGCGACCTCGGCAATCAGCTTGTCCGCTGCGCCGCCGTCAATCACGCCCACCTTGCCGGTGCCGAAGTCGGTCACGTACACCAGGTCGTTGGCCTCATCGTTATCGAGCGAGAGCGCCTGGGTGCCGAAGGGGATGAACTTCTTGAACTCGTAGGTGGTCGCATCGTACACGGATACACCGGAGTTCTCGCCCTTCACGCCCTGCGAAGAGACGTAAATTTCGTTCTGCGAGTGGTCAATAGCCACGTCGGAGGGGCGAACCTCGCCGTCCTTATCGCCCTTCACAGAGATGGTCTTCTCGACCTTGAAGGTCTTGGTGTCGATCACGAAGAGTTTGCCGCCGGTACGCTCGGGAACGTACAGCTTGCCGCCGTCCACCAGAATGTTCATGCTGATGTAGCGGGTACCGCCATCGGGTGCACCCTCAAGCTGAATCTTCTCAACCTGCTTGGTCTTCAGATCGATAGCCGAGACAAAGAAGCGACCGGTCACGAAAGCCTTACCCGACTCGTGATCGACACGCACCTCGCGGGGGTGCTCAATCCAGTTCGGGTCGTC
>NZ_KV813813.1:86137-97538 GCF_001813725.1 Rothia sp. HMSC072B04
GGGGTGCTCAATCCAGTTCGGGTCGTCCTTGCTCAGACCCGCATTGGTCCACAGCTGCTTCATGGTCGCCTGATCGTACACGGCAACGGAGTTATCGCGGGTGCTGGTCACCCACACGGTACCTTCCTCGTCATCGACGGTGATACCGTACGCACCCTCGTAGGAGTAGCCCTTCGCGTCCTGGACGATGGGCAGCTCGGCGACAGCCTCAATCTTCAGGGAGTTTGCGTCAATGCGAGCAATCGTAGAAACGTGCTCGTCGCGGTCAGCGGTGCCCGCAACCCAAATCTTGTTGGTCTTCTTGGAGTATGCGACCTGGAACTGGCCGGGCAGGCCCTGGGTGATCTTAGCCATCGCCTTATCGGTGATGGTGCGAGCTTCGCTGCTCTGGCTTGCTGCCGGGGTGGATTCTGCCGCGAACGATGCGGGGATGGTGGCAACGCCGGAAATTGCCAGTGCCAGCGATCCAACGGCGAGGCCCTTGAATGCCTTGCTTGAAGCGAGGTTCATATGTATGTCCTTTTTCGTGGGTGGTGTGTGAAGGTGCGTCTCTCCCCCACCGATGGGTGGTGAGGCGCCGCGTTTTTCCTGCTCTTTGGTGTGGGTTTCGTGGGCCCACGAGGAAGGAAAACTAGTCTTCACACAGTATTAAGTAAGGCAACCTTTAACTTACCTTCTAGGTAATACTTACTTAGCGCACAGGATTTTGCAAGATTTTAGGCATATATAACGCAAAATTTCATATGCCAGGCACAGCCTGTCACTAAAACTCCCCGAGAAGCGGCAATACGGGACATGGCAAAACCCCCGCCTCCAGCAAAAGCCAGAAGACGGGGGTTCCACACACCCCAACAGACGGTGCCGAGGTGACTAAAAATTAGGAGACATACGAGAAGTCAGTGAACAGCAGGTTCTGCAGCTTGTAGCGGCGAATGAAACGAGCCAGCTCCGCGCGAGTAGTCGGCGCGGTCGGGTTGAACACACCCGAAGAATCCAGCACGATGTCGTTCGCGCCAGCCCACGCAACGTAACGGTGCAGAGTACCGGCACCGAGCACGTCGCGGAAACGAGAACCAGCAGCCTCGTTCATTTCAGTCAGCTGAACCTCCGCATTGTACTGGAACAGCACAGCCGCCAGCTGCTCGTGAGAAACCGGTGCGGTCGGGTCAATCTTGTCGCCGCCAGTGAGCGGCTCGGTAATCTTGCGGTCACGAGCCCAGTGCAGCGCATTCGCGGTCGGGCGGTCTGCCGCATCCGCGAAGGGTGCAACATCAGAGTTTTCACTCACGCCAGCGTGACCTGCAGCGTGGTTCAGCAGAGCAATGAGCTCCTCACGGGTCACAGGGCGGTCCGGCTCAAACGCGCCAGACTGCGGGTTCGGCATCAGCCACTTCTTCTGGTTCGCCATGCGGATATCCTCAGCGAACGGGTGGCTATCCGGAACGTCCTCGAAAGAGGTCTTCAGGATCTTAGTCTCAGCCACGGGAATGCGCGCAGCAATCTGGTGGGTAACCTCCTGACCCCACGGGTCGGAGCAAATATCCAGCTGCAGGGCGTGCTCGACACCCTCACCCTGCATCAGCTCGATGGGGAACTGGTCGCTACCGCTGAAGCTGTCAGCGTCACCGTCAAATTCGGGGGTGAGCGGCCAGGAGCGCAGAGTTTCGAAAGAGTCGTTACGAACGTAGCCGTGGCGTACGGTCAGGGTGGTGCCTTCGGTGAGGAATTCGCGCAGACCGTGTGCAGTGTAGTTGACGGTCATACCGGTTTCAGTGATGGTGGCACGCTGAATAACGAGGCGCGGGCCTTTAGTTTCCTCGGTTGCCGGGGCAAGGTTTGCGGGAGCTTCGTCAGCCTGAGCGGCCTGTGCCTGCAGGGTCAGTGCGCCTGCAGCGGCGGCAGCGGAAGCACCCTTTACGAAGAATCGTCGTGAGAGTCGATGGGTAAGCAAGGGCATGATTGTCCTATTCAGTTCTTGTTTGAGTTGAGTGAGTTACGGGTGACAGGACGCACGGACAGCGGCGTAAACGGTGAGTGAGGCCGATACGTTGGGTCCCCTCCCCTATGTGCGTGAGTGAGACGCAGTGTACGGGGTGCGGATGTCTGTCGGGCGGATGCGCGGTGAGTGAGACCGGCACGAGTTCCCTGACCCAGTCATCTAGCGTACCTTAAGGTCCCCTTAAAGCGAATATGAAACGACGGTGATTTTACGCCCATTTTTGATATTTAACGAAGTAGGGGCGATATCTGGCAAGGTTTGCCGGAAGTTGGTATGGGGTTTTATTGGGGCGATTTTGGATTGTTCCACACCGAGGCGTTCCGGGGTGTGGATTATGTGGGTTTCTGAAGTTTTATGTGTGACACGCCGTTTCAAACCCTTTTCAAAGAGTTATAGTTATTGGTACCCTATCACTGTTTCTATATTCCCAACAAAGGAGTTACCCATGGAGGCCAAGGAATTCTCTGAGAAGGCCCTCCTCTTTTTCGCCAAGTCCAAGTACGCCGACCTTTTCGGCGTAGCACTGGTTATCACCATCGCAATCGCCTCAGGATACCTGAGCACCAACCTCGCCAAATACGTCGACTGGGGCCCGATCACGAACTTCATTCCCCTCGGCGTGATTTCCGTGATTAACGTGGGTATTTCAATGATGTCTACCCGCCTGACCGGCCGCCTCTCAAACATCGGCAACGTGCTCGGCATTATTAACACGGCACTGTCTGGCGCGATTGATTACATTCTGGGCAACAAGGCAGCGATCATCACCTACCCGGTCACGTTCATCGTGTACACCTTCGCGATTCGTAGGTGGCAGAACTCCGAACGCGGCAAGGCAATGGAACCGCCGACCGGCGCTAAGGGCCAGCTGATTATCAGCAGCATTGTGGTGGGCTCGTTCGCGTTCTCCCTGGCTGCGAACTACATTGGCTACGGCGGCCAGACCTCGTTCCTATTCTGGATCACGACCGCAGTGTTTGGGCTGTCCCTGTCAGCAAACATTCTGAACGCGCTCAAGCTGACGATGCAGTGGCAATTCTGGTTCGTGTACAACGTTGTGCAGTGCATGAAGGCGCTGACTCAGGGCAACTTTGCGAACGTCGGCAAGTACATCTTCTACATCATCAACAGCGTGGCAGCACTGCTGCTGTGGACCCGAAATGGTACCGCAGCCAAGGGCACCGTGGCGGTGGCGTAAAGGGGCGGTTCCCTAGCGCACCAGCTACCGCATATCCGCCCAGCGATATGTAGGCACTCATAATAGATAGAGGGAGGGGCCCTCCGGCAATACGACCGGAGGGCCCCTCCCCTGCATTGTGCGGGCATATTTGCCGGCGTTATTTACCAGTATCGGTAAGCGGCTAAGTTAGCCCAGCGGAATCGCGCTACCCTTCAGAACCTGACGCTCAGGAGCCGAATCACTACCCACCTTCGCGATGGGGAAAGCAACAAACGCCTGAACGCCCTTCTCACGAAGAATCGCCTTCTCATCCGCCAGCTCGGACACGAAAATGTCAGGGCTCAAAGAGCCGCGTTCCGTCGCCTTACCAACCTCGTCAACCACCCTACGGTAGGGGTGGCTGCGAAGCACGGTTCGCAGCCGGGCGGGCGTAACCCTTCCGGAGGATACCGGAAGCACCATGAGCCGCGGGTGCAAAGCGTTGTACGGGTAGGCACCGGGGGTCACGCCAATCCGGTGGATCTGGTGAATCACCGGGAAGTTCGCAATACCCACCAGCGCGCAGAAGGCGAGCGCGGTATCGGTCGGCTGCGGGACGGTGAAACCGGTTCCGGTTCGAGAATCCGGCTTCTTATCCAGCGAGTCGTGCAGGGTTTGCCCGGTAATACCGCTGAGCATCGCGGAAGGTTCCCAGGTTGCCAGGTCCGCGCACATCAGCCGCAGACGGTCCTTGACGAATTCCTGACCCTTGTTGCGGGTCTTCATCTCCCAGCGAGACGCGCCGTGATCCGGGCGAGGTGCCTTGGCTTCAAAACGCCAGTAGGAAGGTTCGCCCAGGCCGGAGATCCAGAGCAGAGACAGCAGGTCGTCACGTTCCATCAGCGCATCCAGATGAGCCTGTCGGGTCTTCTGGTGAGATGCCCAGTCGTCCGGGTACTTCTCCGCGTCGATTCCTCGAATACGCGGGGAGAACGGGGAGAAAACAGCAGCTTCCTTACCCGCACCGTAGGACTGGTCGACGTTCACCCAGCTGTCTTCAGCGGCCAGGGAAGAAACGTAGGAGTGCACGCACTCGGCAATTTCTTCTTCTGACACGCCTTCAGCATGCATCTGGGCGCGCGGCTGACCTTCCTGAGACCAACTGACAGTGACGGTTCCGGGGTGCTTCTGCTCAGCCATCAGGGACAGCCCGCAGAGGGCAAAATGGGTCAATGCCGAGGTGTAGTCACCGGCAATAGTCAGCGTTTCCATTAGTGTCCCTCCCGTGAAATCTGAGCGTCTGCTGCGCGTTCGACGGCCTCAAGGTAGGCGGTAGCGTACGGGCCGTAGGTGCGGCTCGTCTGCTCCATGAGGTTATCCCAGTAGCCGACATTGAAGAGTCGGGTCGCCTGTTCCTTGAGCGCTTCGTAGTCCATTCCCTCGGGCAGGTAGCCTTCCTTGAGCAGGAAGCCTGCGTCATGGGCGAAGGAGAACCGGCCGTGACCGTGACTGCAACCAATGATGCGCAATACCAGGTCGCGGTGCTCCCCCACCTTTTCGGGCGAGGCCGCAACCATGAGCGCAGACAGCTGCTCATGACGCCAGCCCCTCGGCAGGGCGCTACGGCTACGGGCGCGGTATGCCTCGGCTACGGAACGGTGGCCACTCTTTGCAAGAGCGTCCGCATCCGGGTCTGCACCTAGCATCTGCTGGAAGCGCAGGTCGCGTTTGCCCTCGTCGTGGTACTTTGCAGCCAGTTCCAGTGCCTCGGAGAATTCCGGGGCCAGGCCGAGGTTCTCGGCAAGCTGGCGGGTACGCTCAGCAACATCGTTCTGGTGGTCGTCCAGAAGAACGGGACCAGCCAGCACCAACTCCTGAGCAATATCGGAACCTTCAACAGACTTTTTCTCGGTCGTCTTGGTCACTTCGGCGTACCATGCGATAACCTCTTGACCGTCCTCGGCCTCGGTGGAAAGTTCAGAAGCAATCACCTTCTGGCCGTCCGAAGCTTGGCTATCGAGCAATTCTGTTGCTTCTTCGGGTGAGAGGCCCAGGTATTTCCTGAAGCGTTCCTCACGGTCCGCGCACTTTTCGTACACGTAGAGCTCGGCGCCATCGGGGAAGGGCACAGCCTCCACCTTGTCCTTCGTGGAGGGAAGCTCACGCTGAGTCACGGCAATGCCCTGGTTCGTGAACGGAATACTACCCGTATCAAGAATCAGAACGTCACCGGGAGCCAACGCCTGGTTGCTCTCATCGCCATGCTCAACGTCCTGCCACAGGGAGATTTCACCCTGACGGTAAAGGAACTTACGCGGTTTCACGCCGTGCTCGTCCTGGTAGTCCAGAATCTCCTGGAGAATCTTCAGATTCGCGGGGAAGGTTTCCTCATCGCGCGGTGCAAAGTAGCTGGTCTTGAGAATCTCCATGGCGGCAGAAGTGTTGCTCGGCAGGTTATCGCGCACGATAACACCGCCCATTGCGGTTTCTGCATCCAGGGAGTCGTGCAGCCATAGGTCAAGGTCCGGCTCATCGTAGGGATTCTCGTCGGTACGCGAGAATTCCAGCAGGTCAGGCCATTCCGGGCGCTGGTAGAGCAGACGCTCCGGGGAGGACTGTACCGGCGGGTTCTTCACCATTGCGGCGGGGTTCACCGACGGATTCTCAGTACCGTTGAGAGCCTCGAGCCAACCATACGCATTGCTCAGGTCGACCGCCTTGTAGGGAGGCGCGTCCTTCTTTACCGAGTCACCGCTCGCAGGCTCAATAACGACGACCTTGGAATCCGTACGGTGGCCCAGACGGTTAACACGTCCGAAGCGCTGCGCCAAGGAAGAAGCAGGAGCCAGCTCGGTCACCAGGTCAGCAAAGTCAACGTCAACACCGACTTCAAGAGTCTGGGTGGCCACAACAACCTTCACGGACTCATCGCCTTCGGTAGTGAAGAGATCGGGGTGCAACTTTTTCAGGTCGTACGGGCGCATGCGTCCTACGAGAAGCTGAACCTCTTCCTCCTTTCCAAGCACCTTATCCTTAACGAGTTTCTCCTTGATAGAGATAGCCGTCCGCACGTGGTTGACGATACAACCGACAGTATGGGCTTTCTTGGAGTCTTCACCCGCCTCACGGTGGGCAAGGAACCCCTTAATGGTGTCCACAGCAGCATTCACGGTCGCAGGGTTACCGGGCTTGCCATCCCACTTATCGATGGGGTGGAGCATCAGCTCCTTATGCGAGTAGACACGATTGCGCAGCTCTTCATCATTCGGGCTATCGAGAGCCTCAATATCCACGCCCAAGGTGGTCGAATCGCTGTCCTCAGTGGAGGGGGTAGCGGTCGTCTCAACCACCTGCAGGGTGGGAACACCCAGGTTGACCTCGCGCTTCTGCAACTCGGCAATACGCTGAGTGGTGTGCAACAGCTGACGGTTCATGTGTGCCTCATCGAGCACCATGACGGTGTCCATGGTCAGCAGGGCAGTCTCACGCGGGCGGGCAGCCTTGGTGCTGCCGTAGCCGCGGAAAAGCGCTCGCGAACCGTACATATCCGGGGTTGCGGCGATGATTGCGCAAGCCGAAATGTCGGTGACCGGCAGGTTGCGGTTCGAGAGTTCGCCACGGATGTGACCAGTCTCGAAGGGGTTACTCTCCTTCTCGTCGTTGCGGGTCTGGAAGCTCTGGAGAGCTTCAGCAACCCTACGCAGAATATCGGGCTCACCGGATCCGTCAGTGAGCGCCTTCTTCATGCAGCCGAGAATATTGTCGGCGCGGGTTGCCTGGCTGTCGACCAGCGCGCGGCGTCCCACGGTCACGCAGAGGCGACGGGGAACGCGCGGTGCGGCGCCAACCGCGGCGAGCGCATTCGCGAAGAGGTGGATATCAACCACGGAGGACTTGCCGGAGCCGGTCGGCGCGTTAATACGTTCCGGCCATACGCCGTGCTCGCAAATGTGGTCGAGCACTTCTTCCTGCCAGCTGAAGGGGTAGCGCTTTTGCTTTTCCTTGGGTGCTTCGTTAGGTGCGCTGTTAAGTGCGGCATCAAGCGCGGCAAAGAACTCACCGAACTCATCACGACTAATGGAGGGCAGCGCGGTAGCGGGGCTAGTCATGCTTTTCCTCCTTCTTGCGGCGGTCGTATTCTTCGGTGGGCACGTCGAACGGAACCAGCAGGCCGCCGCCCATGTGGCGGGACTGGCCGATGGCTACGATGGTCGTGTCCGTTGCCAGGTTGCCGAGGTCTACGACACCGCGCCACGGCTCTGCGGGCAGGGTGCGGGGCAGCTTGTAGGCGTAGGCGGCGGGGTTCTGGGTGACTCGGTGAGCTTCCAGAACCTTGGCTTCAGCCGTTTCCTCGACCTGATCCCTCAAGCTGCGAATTCGTTCGCGTGAGGTTTCGGCTTCGGGCGCCTCGAAGCTGTCACGCCACACGTAAGCCATGGAAAGCAGAGCGGCGTCAGCGAAGGTCCATGCCTTCGTCTCGGTCTTCTTCGGGCGGTTGAAAACGCGCGATTCGGGAACGGCCGCGCTGAGGGTACGCCACAGTCGCTTGTACCCGGTCTTGGGAGCATCCCAGAAACCCTGTGCGGGCAGGCGCTTCTGGCGAAGCTTCACGGTCAGTCGGGGGAAGTCCTGAGCGTAGAGGGTTTCTACGCTCCTGAGCGCAATACCGAGTTCTACTGCTTCATCGGTCGGGGCGTTGGCCGGGACCAAGACGAGCAGGACTCCCTTAGACTTCACCTCACGACGCAGATAGTCAGGCAGGTAGCGGGCAGGCAGGTACTGCAACGCCAGGCTGTTGGCGGGCTTGTGGCCCTTGGGGTACCGGCCTGTGATGAGGCTGGGCGCACCGAATCCTGCTGCAGCTACGAGAGCCTTGTGCAGTAAGGAGCTTGCCTTGACGTACTGCTCGGGCTTCAGCTCTTCACCGTCTACTTCGAGGAGCCACAAATATTCCCAGGGGCTGGTGGAGGTTTCAGCCTCCACCGGCTGGTATTTGATGGATCCCAGGCCTGCAGTGGGTACCGGGGAAGGATGCAAGGTGTCTTCTTTGTTGGTCTTGTCGCCTGCCTTGGTGGGCACCTTGGCGGGGTACGCTTCTGCGTGGGCACGCATGAGCGCGTCGATTCGACCGGGCACGGGCACACGGACGGGCATGCCGCCTGCTTCGAAGGGGCCCGACTTAGTGTCGATGGTGTGGGTGGGCTCTACTTCCCCGGTGTAGAGGGCGGTAAAGCTGCTGGCCTCTCCGAGGGAGGGTACTTCGCCGCAGAGCTGGGTGATGGTTTCCGCAATGTCTGCGGGTACCTTATCGTACTGCCAGCCGATGGTGTCGGATACAGACCAGCCGTCGGATACGGCGCGACGCTCGGTCTGCCGCCCATCCTTCTCAGAATATGCCACTTCGCGATACATGAATCGGCTCATCTTGTTGGGTGAGCGGTACACGGGGCACATGTCGGGAATCTGCAGCCCGGTCGGGGGGTTCTCCTCAAGCCATTTGAGGGCCTTGAGAGATTCTTCCGAGGGGGTCAGCTGCCCGTTTTCGATAATTGCGTGAGGTCCCTGCGCGGCCGCGCTGAGGAGCGCTGCCTGCAAGCGGGCAGGGTCGGGGAAGGCGTCGGGGCTTCCGTCTGCCTTGTGGCCCTGGTATACGCCGAGCGGGAACCTCGCGAGAATTCCGAGGTTCGTCATATTATTCAGCGTCCTCCGCAGTGGCGTTGTTAATGATGATGGGGTTGCCTTCGACGTTGAAAGTCTGGCCGTTCCAGTCAGCCACGCCAGCCTTCTTGGCGTTCTCGATAGCCTCGAGGAGCAACTGGTCGGTGTGTTCAACGGTCAGGGGTGCGAAGGGCTTCTTCTCACCGAAACGCTGGTCGAGGGTGATAACGGGCGCGGAGGATTCAATCAGGTCGCAGTTGGCACGAATGTAGAGTTCACGCTCCGCACGGGCGATAGCATTGAGGCCAAGTGCGGCAAGAAGTGCACGCGCAGCAACATTCTTGGTTTCGTCGGTGCCGAAACGCAGCTGACGCAGGGTGGCGAGGCTCAGAACCCAGGAGCGAATGATGCGGCGGCATGCAACGGCACCGGTTTCTTCGATCGTGGGCGGGATGCTACCCAGGCCAAGAGTGGAAGCGGAGATGCGGGCGTCAGCCTTGGCCTTCTTAATTTCGTTGCGACGAGCTCCGACATTGCCCGGGCTCAGTTCCGCTTCCTGGTCGTTGACCAAGGATTCCATGTCCTTAGGCGCAAGCTTTACGCTGGCGGCTACGGCGTCGACACGGGCGCCGCCACGGCGTGCCTGTCGATGTTCAGCGCCAGGTTCCTGATCTGCGAGGACGCCGATGATTTCACCGACGAGGGCGCTGCGCAGACGGACCTGGTTGCTCTTGCGGGTGGAGTCCCATGCGCCGAAGAGGAGTGCTGCGGGGGCGGTGTTGAGCAGTGCGCTCATGTCTGCGGGAGTGCAGTTACGCAGTGCGCGGTACTGGTCGTTTTCGGTGATAGGCTTACCATCGACGCGACCGGCGCGGAAGTGGCCGTCGAAGACGCGGTGGGACAGTTCCATGTCGCTGTATTCTACGGGGCCGTTTTCGGTCTGGTAGGTGACGACGGCGCAGGGAATCTTGACGGCTGCTTCGTCGCCGTACTGGCGGCCCTGTTCGATGGCGGCTTCTGCGCGGTTGAGTTCGGACTGCTTGCTGTCGATGAGGACGACCTTCTGAGGCTTGCCCTTGACGGCCGTCTCGGGTTCGTCCTGGTCCTCAGGCTTCTCTACGATGTAGCGGGTTTCGTATGCAAAGACAGACTTGCTGTCGCTTCCCTTACCATCGACGAACTTGGCGGGTGCCACGGGTCCGTGGGGACCTGCTGCGGGTTCGAGTTCGGTGATGGAGGTGATGACGGAGCCGCCGCCGAGCTTGACGTTCTCGATAAGGTCGGCGAGGGTAATGATGTTCTGGGACATGTTCGTCTCCTTAGGTAGTGTGTGCACATCTCGCGTCGATGCGTGGGTTGTGCACGATTTTGTTGTGTAGCTTTAAGCTACCTGTCTTTTCCGAATGGTGCGCGTGTTTTCGTCACGCTACTGATTCGGCATGCCTTCCCCTTCTCCTCCTGTGCTGTCACCTCCCGTGTTTTGGGTGGTGACAGCACAGGGTATAGAAGGTAGGCGTATAGCCACACAAACGGTCAGTATGCAGGCAGATTGGGAGGCTCCTCCGTACTGCCGGTATACTGATTAGGTTATGTCTGCTGCAACAGGCATAACCGCCGCTTGATGCGGTAATACTTTTTACAAATAAAAGCCGCCCGTTGCGCCTCGCGTAGCGGGCGGCTTTTACTTCTTGTGAGTAGTCGGACCATGTCCTTCACCTCCAAGGTCGGGGCTAGAGTCGCTTCAGTGGACTGCTGAAGAGGTATCCAAGCCAGTTGATACCTCAACCTTAGCATTAAGATTTCAGTTAAACAACCCTCTAGAACTCCCGCAATATAATTTTGATATAAAAAAATTTGGTCCCCCTGCATAAATCATGCTTGCAAGAGGACCAAAATTCAGAGAAAGCTCCCGCAACAATGTTAGTTGCAGGAGAGACGCCAGCGACCGCGACTTCCGCTATATAATATTGATCCCTCAATGAAGGCTCAGACCGTGCGAGGCACGGCGGGAGATTTAAATTGGGTAAACGGAAGAGTGCCAAAGGTGTTGGACGTTCTTCTATTATCGCCGCCGCTCCTCTGTGGCGCAATCGTTTCTTTTCTCTGCTCATGACTTCACCATAGCGTTGTTGCGGATTACGCGCATCCAATTTGGTCATTTCAGACCCAGATAGCAGACAAGAGGAGTCGGTAGCAGGTGCCGCATTTAGCCTGTCTTCGTGTTTTAAGGAGAATAGCCCCAGTCTAGAAACCAGGGTGGTTTCCAGACCGGGGCTACGCAACCCGCGTGAGACTTCCCGATTCATATTCAGAATCGCAACGAAAATCCCCACCCGAAGACGGGGAAATCCGTATATGCCGCCGCAGCCACATGACCGTACGTCATACCTCAATGAAAGTCCCCACCCAAAGGCGAGGAAATTCCGAAGGATGCAATCATTGTGACGATTAATCCCAGCCTCAATGAAAGTCCCCGCCCGAAGGCAGGGAAATAAGAAAGCCCACACTGGGACCGTGAAGAGCGCCATGCCTCAATGAAAGTCCCTGCCCGAAGATGAACTGCGCCCCGAAACTTGGACGCATTA
>NZ_KV813814.1:0-10394 GCF_001813725.1 Rothia sp. HMSC072B04
GGGGGTGTGGCGCCACACGTGTTCATCCACCCCGATGACACGCACGCCATCGAACCGAGTTGGATCATTGATCAGTAGACGCTGGCCTTCACCCAGGACAGCGGTGTTGGCGGTATTCCAGGACACACCGAGGGCCTGGGAGATACGCGCCACCGTCAAATGATGAACGACCAGCCCAGTGAGCGCCCAGCGCACCGCCGCACGCGAGAGCTTGGCGCGCGGATCGGCCGCTTGGCTCATATCTTGACGCCACACATGGGCGCACTCCTGGCACCGGTAGCGGCGCACGCTCACGTGCAAGATCGTGGGGCGCCACCCGTAAGGCTCGTGCGCCAAGCGCCTGATCACCGTGTCACGCGACTCGCCCTGGCATCCGCAGCGTCGACACCACCGGTCCTCACCAGCAATCCGGCAAGCCAACACTGCATGGTCTGGCCACATGCGCTGGCCCGTCACTTCCAGGCCCAGGTCATCCAGGCGCGTGAACGCGCTCAGGTCAGGGCGATCAAAGATAGTATTGGCCATGTCGAGGTCTTTCAGATGGACGGTGTAGCAATCTCCATCATCGGAAGACCTCGACCCCTACCCGGCCACGACACGCCCAACCCCGCCCACAACACCTACACCCTCAAATGCGAAGAGCCCTTTTAGGTACTTGCTTTCCTAAAACTGATGTGATACAATGATTTAATCCAGAAAAGGAGTAAAAAATATGCGGCAAGGTATTCTTAAATAAAACTATAATCAAATAGTGGGAACAAAGGATTATGATAGCTCCTTTTGTAGGGGCTTAGTTTTTTGTACCCAATTTAAGAATACTTTTGCCTTATCAATTTTGACATATCCCCAAAAACAGCAATCACAAACAGGTGTATGCTGTATATGTGTATGTCCGCAACTTATAATCCCCAGCGGTAAAAGTATTAGCCGCTGGGGATTTTTGCGCCCATTCGGGCCTTGTATGGAGGATAGACATGAACATTATCAATATCGGGATTCTTGCCCATGTAGACGCTGGAAAGACAACCTTGACGGAGAGCCTGCTATATGCCAGCGGAGCCATTTCAGAACCGGGGAGCGTCGAAAAAGGGACAACGAGGACGGACACCATGCTTTTGGAGCGGCAGCGTGGGATTACCATTCAAGCGGCAGTCACTTCCTTCCAGTGGCACAGATGTAAAGTCAACATTGTGGATACGCCCGGCCACATGGATTTTTTGGCGGAGGTGTACCGCTCTTTGGCTGTTTTAGATGGGGCCATCTTGGTGATCTCCGCTAAAGATGGCGTGCAGGCCCAGACCCGTATTCTGTTCCATGCCCTGCGGAAAATGGACATTCCCACCGTTATCTTTATCAACAAGATCGACCAGGCTGGCGTTGATTTGCAGGGCGTGTATCAGTCTGTTCGGGATAAGCTCTCCGCCGATATTATCATCAAGCAGACGGTGTCGCTGTCCCCGGAAATAGTCCTGGAGGAAAATACCGACATAGAAGCATGGGATGCGGTCATCGAAAATAACGATGAATTATTGGAAAAGTATATCGCAGGAGAACCAATCAGCCGGGAAGAACTTGCGCAGGAGGAACAGCGGCGGGTTCAAGACGCCTCCCTGTTCCCGGTCTATCATGGCAGCGCCAAAAAGGGCCTTGGCATTCAACCGTTGATGGATGCGGTGACAGGGCTGTTCCAACCGATTGGGGAACAGGGGAGCGACGCCCTATGCGGCAGCGTTTTCAAGGTGGAGTATACAGATTGTGGCCAGCGGCTCATCTATTTGCGGCTATACAGCGGAACGCTGCGCCTGCGGGATACGGTGGCTCTGGCCGGGAGAGAAAAGCTGAAAATCACAGAGATGCGTATTCCATCCAAAGGGGAAATTGTTCGGACAGACACCGCTTATCCGGGTGAAATTGTTATCCTTCCCAGCGACAGCGTGAGGT
Source organism: Rothia sp. HMSC072B04 (assembly GCF_001813725.1). NCBI lineage: Bacteria > Bacillati > Actinomycetota > Actinomycetes > Micrococcales > Micrococcaceae > Rothia > Rothia sp. HMSC072B04. Next base: position 1,942 of record NZ_KV813814.1, read on the forward strand.
TAAACGATGTATTAGGGGACCCAACCCGGCTCCCTCGTAAAAGGTGGCGTGAGGACCCCCTCCCCATGCTGCGGACGTCGATTGCGCCGAAAACGGCAGCGCAAAGAGAACGGCTGCTGGACGCTCTTACGCAACTTGCGGATACTGACCCGCTTTTGCGCTGCGAGGTGGATTCCATCACCCATGAGATCATTCTTTCTTTTTTGGGCCGGGTGCAGTTGGAGGTTGTTTCCGCTTTGCTGTCGGAAAAATACAAGCTTGAAACAGTGGTAAAGGAACCCACCGTCATTTATATGGAGCGGCCGCTCAAAGCAGCCAGCCACACCATCCATATCGAGGTGCCGCCCAACCCGTTTTGGGCATCCATCGGACTGTCTGTTACACCACTCCCGCTTGGCTCCGGTGTACAATACGAGAGCCGGGTTTCGCTGGGATACTTGAACCAGAGTTTTCAAAACGCTGTCAGGGATGGTATCCGTTACGGGCTGGAGCAGGGCTTGTTCGGCTGGAACGTAACGGACTGTAAGATTTGCTTTGAATACGGGCTTTATTACAGTCCGGTCAGCACGCCGGCGGACTTCCGCTCATTGGCCCCGATTGTATTGGAACAGGCATTGAAGGAATCAGGGACGCAACTGCTGGAACCTTATCTCTCCTTCACCCTCTATGCGCCCCGGGAATATCTTTCCAGGGCTTATCATGATGCACCGAAATACTGTGCCACCATCGAAACGGTCCAGGTAAAAAAGGATGAAGTTGTCTTTACTGGCGAGATTCCCGCCCGCTGTATACAGGCATACCGTACTGATCTGGCCTTTTACACCAACGGGCAGAGCGTATGCCTTACAGAACTGAAAGGGTATCAGGCCGCTGTCGGCAAGCCAGTCATCCAGCCCCGCCGTCCAAACAGCCGCCTGGACAAGGTGCGCCATATGTTCAGTAAGATCACTGGTTGATTTCCGATCCCAACCGAACACATTGAGCTGACGGCACGCTCCCGCAGTTAACCGAACGCCCCCGAGGTCCTATCCGGGCCCCGGGGGCGGCATTTTCCCAGTTGAAGGAATGGTGGAGATGTGTTTCGATGGGTCCGGTGGCCATGCTCCGCCCGCCGCCCGGCACCTCTTCCCAGACTCAGCCGGACGGTCGGTCCGTCTATTCCGTTTTTCTCCTAGGCTAGGCCAGCGGGGCATCGCCCCTCTCTGCGCGCGCCCTCTCGATGAGCCCCGGCGTCAGGTCGAGATCGCCGAGCGGCACGTCCTCCACGCCGTAGGCGTCCAGCAGCGCCGCCGCGTCCTCCCCGAGCATCGCCCTGAAGGCGCGCGCGGGCGTCGCGAAGCCGAGCGCGCCGCGGGGCTCGGAGTTCACGTGCGACATGGCCAGCGCCAGGTCGGCCGGGGCGAGCCGGTCGAACCTGATTCCGGCGCCCTTGGGCAGCAGCTTCCTGATCTCGACGTGGTTGCGCTCGCAGGCGCCCTTCTGGTCGCTGCGCCTGGGGTCGCAGTAGAACAGCCTCGTCTCGCCCGGCCCCTCGCCGAGCAGCGCCGCGATCGCCGCCTCGTCGGAGAACTCGGCGCCGTTGTCGGTGAGGACGGCGCGGAACACGCGGCGCGTCCCGTCGGCGCCGAGGATGGCCCGGACGCCCTCCAGGGCGTCCGCGACGCACCCGGCGGTCTTCTCCTCCAGCGGCAGCGCGAGCTGGAGCCTGCTGGGGCGGTGCAGCAGCGTGAGCAGGCAGGCGGAGTCCTCCCGGGCCCCCTCGACGGTGTCCATCTCCCAGGCCGCGGCGCACGCGTCCTCCCCGAGGGCGAGGAACGCGGCATGCGACCTGCGGGCGGAGTGGCGGGTCGCCGCCCGGCCCGCGGCGCGCTTCCTCGGCCTGTAGCCGACCTTGCGCCTGAGCTCCATGTTGGTCATGCCGTCGTAGCCCGCCGAGACCCAGCGGTAGATGGTCGACGGCGACAGGTCCACCGGGCCGCCGTTGCGCGCCGCCATCTGCTCGGGCGACAGCCCCCGGCGCAGGCAGTCCCTTATCGCCTCCAGCCTGGCCGCCGCGGCGGGCTCGTCGGCGTCTATCCCGCGCCTGGACGAGACGAGGACCGAGTCGGCGCACAGCTGCGCGGCCCGGGCCTCGTAGAAGACGTGGGGGCGGCGCTTGCAGCCGATCGCGCGGTACCGGCCGCACCCGTTGCAGCAGCGCGGCCACGCCGCCAGGCGCGGGCAGGCCGCCGACAGGTCGGCGGAGGCGTCCACGCGCTCGCCGCGCCTGGCCTTCGGCGCCGTCACGAACCTGTGCGACGCCACCTCGGCGCTCACCGTCGAGGGCGACCTGCCCAGCTCCCTCGCGATCTCCCTGCACGACGCCCTGCGCTCCAGCATCCTCTGGACCGTGTCCCGCTCGTGCCTCGTGAGCCTTCCGTAGGCCCTCGGGACCGCCCTTGCGGAGCCGCTCTTCTTCTTTCCGGACATGCCGTCCTCCGATCTCCCGGGGCCGGCCGATCCGGCCCTCAGGGTATCGGGTTCCCACATTCATCCGCACATGTGCGGATGAATGTGGGAGGTGTTCGGATAAAGTTGATAATCAAGGTGAAGTCTCCAGCTCCAGCTACATGGATGTGTTCTATCCGAAGTACCAGGTGACCTGGGATATGATGAACGTTGCCGGTCCGAACAGCATGTTCATGCACTGCCTGCCCGCCAACCGTGGCGAGGAAGTCGTCGACGAGGTCATGGACGATCCCGAGCGCTCCCTGTGCTGGGTCGAGGCCGAGAACCGCAAGCACTCCATTCGCGCCATCCTGGCCACTCTGTGCCCCCAGAGCGAGCCCGACGAGCAGAAGGCTGCGGCATACCGCGCCACCATCAATGAGCGCATGGCCGCTCTCGGTAAGCACGGTCTGTAAGACGTACCAGGTCGGGCGAGCTACGGCTCGCCCGCCTTCGCAGGAGATGGGCGACCTCATGGCCATCGGCGAGGAGAACTGCAAGGTCTCCGACGACAACCGAGTGCATCAAGGGCGCCGACTTCATCTACACCGACGTGTGGTATGGCCTGTACGATGCTTTCTGATGGGCGGCAGCAGATGCTTGTCTCTTGCTGCCCATCATCTGCGCCACTGCGCGTAGGCACTGGCGCCCTGTCTGAAGTTAAACAGACCTTTCGAGTGTGCACGAAGTGATTGCGCCAACAACGAAGCCCCAACCTGCTCGCTAACTCATGGGCAAGCCACCTGAGACTACTCATTTCCCCTACTAGCAATGAAGGCCTGCAACCTGCAGTTTTGCAAACTGCTTGAAAGGCGCCTGCGTTGATTCACTTCCTATTGCAGCTGGCGGCTCGCACACGAAAAGGCACTTGAGTTTCAAAGCGGGCGTTTTCGTCGATATCGAGCCTCCAAAGGCGGCTCTCCGTGCCCCTTGGGACAAAAATAAAAACTCAATACTCTGAGTTTGAAAATGGTTTTTGAAGTTGTCCCAGCTTTTGTCCCCGAAGCCGATGAAACACGACATAGTGTTACTTGGCGGCACTCGGTTTGAGACGGCATCGAAAACTGAGGACAACTGGAATGTCGGGACAGTAAAACTGAAGCCATCGAGTGGGAGTAGGCCGATAGGGTTCTGACCTGCGATTTTGAGTGCCGCACTGTGCCGCTGAGTTTCGTTTCGTACGAGAGTCATGACAAAGCCACCAGCGACGGAGATGAGTAAAAGCGATTAAAGAGCCTCCGTTCCCTGCGTTGGGACGGAGGCTCTTTCTTTGCCGTTTTACTCCCTTGTCTCCGTTCGGGGATTATTTCTTGCTCATTTAGGGCTATTCGCGCTGAAAGATTTTGACTAGCTTGGTGTCCTTTATTTCGTAGACAATGTCTGCGACGTTCTCGACCAGCCTCTTATCGTGGGAGACGAACACTATCGTTCCGGCATAGGCGCTCATCATCTGCTCGAGGGCTTCGGCGCTCTTGATGTCCAGGTAATTTCCAGGCTCGTCCATGAGCAAGATGTTGTATCTGCCCAGCAGCATCTTCGCGAGTAGCAGCTTGATGACTTCGCCTCCCGAGAGAACGCCAACGTCCTTTGTCAGGTCGCGCGGTCCGATTCCCATAGAGGCGAGGATGCCTCGAATTTCGGTCATGCTGTACTCGCAACCATCCTGCATGAACGAGATCGCAGACTGACGGGCGTCGAACTTGTAGCCTGTTTGCTCGAAGTAACCGATCTCTGCCTTGGGAGAGATGTTGATACCGTCGGCGCGTCGAGCGATTGCCTTCAGCAGGCTGGTCTTTCCTGTACCGTTGCCACCGGTGATGGCCACTTTGGCACCGAGCGGTATCTCGAATTTCGCGTGGTCATAGAGCATGCAGTTGCCGAAGCTCAAGCTGAAATCGTCTGCCGAGATGGGAAATTTACTATGCAGTTCCAGGGCCTTGCTCTGGCGGAACCGCACGGCGCGAATGCTATCTGGGGCCTCAATCCCTTCGAGCGCTTCGAGGCGCTTCTCCATGTCCTTAGCCGCCTGGTACATCCTCTTCTGTTTGGTGCCGGTTGCTTTCTGATGCCCCAATCGACCTGCATACTCGTTGCTTTTTTTCGCAGCCTTCCGCTTGGCGTCGACCTGCCGTGCTTTTTTCCGTTGTTTTTCGATGGCGGCTTCGAGGCGATCGCGCTCGCGCATCGCCTCTTCGTATCGAGTCGCCTGAGCTTTGCGCTCTTCTTCTTTCTGTCGCAGATAGTCGGAGTAGTCACCCCAGAATTCGGAAATACCGCCGTCTTTGAGCTCCCAGATCTTGTCTACCACCTGGTCGAGAAAATGACGGTCATGGCTCACGATGAGCAGAGCCCCATCAAATGCCTTGAGTTGTCCGACGAGAAGGCGGATGCCGTCTTGGTCGAGGTGGCTCGTAGGCTCGTCGGCGAAGATCGCGCTTGCATGCTGGGAGAGTGCAGAGGCAATCTTGGCGCGTGTTTCCTCCCCGCCGCTCATCGTCTCCTGCGCCACTCCGGCGACGTTGAGACGGGAGAGCATCTCACCACTGTCCTGAGCCGCATCAAGGTCGAGTTCATCGAGTTGGCCGATGAGGGCAATGCTGCCGAAGCGCCTGACGTCGGCGTCCGCAATGGTAAGATTGCCGCTCAGAATTTTAAGCAGGCTGGTTTTGCCTGCGCCATTGTCTCCCACCAAGCCGATGCGATCGTAGGAGTAGATTTCCAACTCTTCGATATCTAGGATATCGCGGCCGGCATATTCCAAAAAGATGTCTTTAGCTTTGACTATGAGTTCCATAGGTTGAACCGCCTTTTGTGTATTAGCGTTTTACTGGAAGCGCAGCCATGCCAAAAAAGATTGCTCACGTCGATTTTTCGCCTTTGCCCAATTGCCGGCGCGAGCGTTTTGACCTTGCGCAAGCCGGCAAATCCGAAAATGATAGTTGGCGACGAATAAGGAGCGCGATGCGGAATGTCGGTGCAATACCTCGTCGTCGCAAGGGCTTGAAGGCTGACGCTTGAACCGATGGCTGCTGCCTCTTTTTTTCGAATACTTGGGCTATTGAATCTGCCCGGTATCTCTTTTCCCCGCGTTTCGGACGCTCGGAGCAAGCAGCATAGCCATCGCAAGCAGTACCATGGTCGCTCCAGAGCCGACGAACCATAACGGAGCTCCAAGCAGATCCGCAAAAACGGAGGGGGCTGCGAGGCCCATGGGCATGGCCCACGCCATGATGGTTCCGTAGAGGCCGAAAACGCGGCCTAGGTACTCAGGAGGTATCTGCTCCTGCATAAGGGCAGTCTGGGTTCCCGCGTACAACGGGGAGCATGCGCCCATAAGAAAGCTCACCGGCAGGAAAGCAGCGAACAATGACGGGCCGAGCGATCCGGATACGATTGCGGCAATGCCGAAGCCGGCAATCGCGGCGACCATGGTGAACGACCTATTGCGGAACCCTCCCGTGGCCGCCAAAATGCCGGACCCAGCCAGCATGCCTGCAGAAAAAAGGATTTCCACCAAAGCGGCATCCCCCGTGCTACCGCCAAAATGCCCCAAGGTCATTATTGGGAACAATGCCGCGAGCGGAGAGAACGCGAAAGCGAAGACGAACCCGCACCAAAGAAGGGCGAACAGCCCCCTGTACTCCCTAATCAGCTTGTAGCCGTCCGAAATCTCAGAGAAGAGCTCTCGAACCTTATTGGAAAAGGACAAGCTGCGGTCGGCTTCATCGAGGCCCCCTGCGTCTATCTGTGCGGCGAGGACGGCTAAAGAAGCGAAAAGCGCTCCCAGCACGTCGAGGACAATCATAGCGGTAATGCCCGCCACGGGATAAATCACTGCTGCAAGCGCGGCGCCAAGAATGTATCCGCCGGACTGAATCGCCTGAGTCACCCCCGATAGGCGAACGAGATGCTCTGGCGGGGCGAGATGGGGCGTGAGAGATTGGGAGGCTGGCGTGTAGAACGAAGTACCAACTGCACGGAGAAACAGGGCGATGAGAATTAGCCATGCAGGTAAGCTGCCGGCCAACGAGGCAATCGCCAAGGCGGCACCCACCGCGGCAATGAAGAGGTCGGCGCCGATGAGGACACGTTTCAAAGGCAGTCTGTCGACAACGGCGCCCGCAAGGATTCCGAACAAAGCAATCGGCAGAAAGCCTGCCAGCGATGCTAAGGAGAGGAGAGAAGACGACCCTGTCGTGAGGGCGAGATGCCAAATAAGACCCATTTGGAGAATCGAACTCGTCAATGTCGAAACGAGCTCCCCGCCCCATACGAAACAAAGCTTGAATTGCCATGAATGGCACAGCAGAACAGACCTGCCCCGAGAGGTTTCAAATATCATGGTTATGTCCAATCGTGAAATGGCGTGCAGAAAAACAGCGCGACGCCACAACAGCGCCGCTTTCTAGGCGCTCATCCACGTGCGGAAAAGACCAACCACGACACCCCTCCTTTGTTAATTCGGTCTGGCAAACCATGTAATATGTAATATTAACGAGGCTTGAGTTTGCCTGTCAAGAATCGAGCATCGGTAAGGGCAATCCTCTCTGGCCATTCGATTCCTTTTGTATCTTTGGTTGCATAGGTGACCCGCCAGGGCTATTACGCGTGGAAGAGGCGCCTGCCGAGCTGGCCGATGAGGCGCTGAAGATGGCCCTGGTCAGGCGAAACGATCCCAAGGGATGCGTACATCATTCGGATAGTAAGAATGTTGCCAGCAGGTTTTGCGGCAACCGCAAAGGAGCCGTATCCTGCAGCTGGAATCACGTTGCAGCATCCTGACCCGCATTCCGATTGGCGGACGGCCCGCTTCGGCATCCTGACCAGCACAGCGATCGAGCCTTGTCATTCCTTGGATATGCCGGTTGCTCGGGGCGGTCCCGACGGAGGCCCTCGCCTCCCCGGTCCGTGACCCAAGAAGGGCAAGCATGCTGATCTGCATGGCTGGTTCCTCCTTTATGTAGACGACCATGCAAAGAAGGGACAACCGAGGAGGCAGGTTACTGATGCGGGCTCCCGCACGCCCATGACTACCCGACGGGCTGTTTTTCATCTCCGATGCCCGCATTGCAGCATGAACGAATGTGCCTCGACATCTCTGCTGGCATGGTACGACTGGGATCGCACCTCGACGCATCCTTGCGCATACTGCCTTCCAAGTTTCGAAACCGGGAAGGAAAGTGTATGTGAGCGACGATATCGGCGCCGATTCGACGCTCGAGAGGGAGATTGCGCCGATTCTATCCATCGGGGATGCATTCCCGAAGATTCTCATCACTCGCACGAGGCATGAGCCCCATACCCGGGAGGGCGTGCTCGTGCTGAATTTCGCGAGGTGGCTGCTTGGCGGGTCAAGTCCTGTGGAGTGGTGTAATCGTTTTGTGTCCTTCGGGGTGGGTTATGCGCTGAGTTGGAGTGGGGGTTCCTCCTGCCCGGTGGGTTGGGGTGTGAGTCGTGATTTGGTGAGGATGTCGAGGCTGAGGTAGCGTCGGCCTTCGGCCCATTCGTCGTTTTGTTCGGCGAGGACGGCTCCGACTAGGCGGATGATTGCTTGTCGGTTGGGGAAGATTCCCACGGTGTCGGTGCGGCGGCGGATTTCGCGGTTGAGGCGTTCGTTGGGGTTGTTGGACCAGATCTGGGTCCACACCCCGGTGGGGAAGGACGCGAACGCGAGGACGTCTGCCCTGGCTTGATCGAGGTGATCACACACGGCGGGGAGCTTGTCGTTCACGTAGTCCAAGAGCCGGTCGTATTGAGCGTTGACCGATGCCGCGTCGGGCTGGTCATACACCGAGTGCAGCATCGCTTTGACAGCGGGCCATAGTGCTTTGGGGGTGACGGACATGAGATTAGCGGCGTAGTGGGTACGGCATCGTTGCCAGGTGGCTCCGGGTAGGTTGGCGGCGATGGCCTCAACCAGGCCCAGATGGGCATCACTGGTGACCAGGCGCACGCCGGTCAGGCCT
>NZ_KV813814.1:10494-13985 GCF_001813725.1 Rothia sp. HMSC072B04
TCCGTCATTGTTGACTCCGGTGGCAACCAGAACCGCGCACGAGACGACGCGTCCTCCTTCGCGCACTTTCATGGTGAGCGCATCAGCGGCGACGAAGGTGAAAGGCCCGGCATCGTGGAGGGGCCGGTTGCGGAACTGATCCACGTGCTCGTCCAGGTCTGTTGCCATCCGTGAGACCTGGGACTTGGACAGTCCTGTGATCCCCAGGGTTTTGACGAGCTTGTCCATACGGCGCGTGGATACTCCTGCCAGGTAGCAGTCAGCGACCACTGTGATCAACGCGGTTTCACAGCGTTTGCGCCGTTGCAGTAACCATTCTGGGAAGTAGGTGCCTGAGCGCAGCTTGGGGATCGCCACGTCGATAGTGCCGACCCTGGTGTCCAAGGGCCGGTGGCGATACCCAGGGTTAAGGGTCAAAATGTGTGTCCGGAATCGCGGATTTTCACGGATTGACCTGTAGGTTTCCGGAAAGTATATGCTCCGGAAGCATATATCTAGCCCCCGACGGGAAATCCTCGGTGTGGCAGCCGTGATGTGCTATGCGCGGCGTGGTGTGGTGTCGCAATGTCGAAGAACCAACCACGCTGCCACTGCGGCGGTGAAATGAAACGCAACGGCACCACCAGCAAAGGCACCACCAGATGGCGCTGCAAACAATGCGGCGCCTCCAGCGTCAAACGTCGAAACGACATCACCAACGCGGCAGTGTTCACCCAGTTCATCGAGCATTGCACCACCGCAATATCACTCGACGACCTAGCCAAACGAAACGGTGTTAGCCGCGCCACCATGAAGCGGCGCTTCAAGTGGTGCTGGCTCGTTGATGTGCCTGACCCCACCGCCGGCCACCACAAGCGGATCTACGACCAGGTATTTCTCGATGGCACCTACACCGCCGGTGGCTGCCTGATCGTCGCGGCGACCATCGACCACGTGATCGCCTGGCACTGGTGCAAACACGAAACCACCCGCGACTACCAACTGCTGCTTGAACGCATCGAAGCCCCACTCATCGCCGTCATCGACGGCGGCCAAGGCGCATACAGCGCAATCAAAAAGTGCTGGCCGACTACGAAAATTCAACGCTGCCTCGTCCACGCCCAACGCGTGGTCCGCCGCTACACCACCACCAACCCACGCACCGATGCCGGGCGCACCATCTACCGACTTGCGCTGAAACTGACCCGGATCACCACACTGGATGAAGCCGCCGCGTGGGGTGTGCAACTGCACGAGTTTTCAACGATCTACCGGGAATGGATGAACGAGAAAACCATGATCAAAGACCCCAAAACAGGTGCATGGACCCGCGTGTGGACCCACCACAACGTGCGCAAGGCCTACAACAGCCTCAACCATCTTTGGCGGTCCGAGATGCTGTTTGTCTACCTCAACCCGCCAGCAGGAGTCCTTGCGCCCGAGCGGATCAAATCCACCACCAACAGCTTAGAAGGCGGCATCAACGCCCAGCTCAAACTGCTCGCCAGAACCCACCGCGGCAGATCAGGCGAACGACAACGCCGCATGCTGGATTGGTGGCTCTACTTAAAAACGGAACTGCCTGACGATCCAGTACGAATCGCCAGGCAGTCCGACTGGGGCCAGGGCCAACTCGCCAAAGTATCCACCCTGACCCAAACCGAGAACCAAGCCGACCACGAAACAGGACGCCCAGCCCTCTACGACAACGCTATCGACACCGACTACACCCACTCAATCGGCATTCAAAAAGGCCAAATCTAACCCCCGCGACACGCCGAGCCAGACACACATTTTGACCCTTAACCCTTTAATGGATATAATTAGACCCATGTTGATTTCAGGTACCGCTTTCTTGCGGTTGCGCACCAACCGCTAAGGCGGTTTCCTACCCCGTAGGTTAAAAACCGCTCCGGTCCTTTAGCCGGGCGGCTATTTGTCATGCCCGGCTCCCTTTCAAATCCAAGGAGCACACCTGATGTCTGCATACGGACACGGCCGTCACGAGCATGGCCAAAATTTTCTCACCAACCACAAGATCATCAACTCCATCATCGACCTTGTGAAACAAACCTCCGGCCCCATCATTGAGATCGGACCAGGAAGCGGTGCCCTCACTCACCCGATGGCCCACTTGGGGAGGGCGATAACGGCAGTTGAAGTGGACGCAAAACTAGCTGCCAAAATCACACAAGAAACCTCCTCGGCGGCGGTCGAAGTGGTCCATGATGATTTCCTTAACTTCCGGTTACCCGCCACTCCCTGCGTCATTGTGGGAAACATTCCCTTTCACCTCACCACTGCCATTCTTCGAAAGTTGCTGCATGCGCCAGCATGGACTGACGCTGTACTCCTCATGCAGTGGGAAGTCGCTCGCCGCCGGGCCGGGGTAGGCGCAAGCACGATGATGACGGCTCAGTGGTCCCCATGGTTCACATTTCACCTGGGTTCTCGGGTACCAAGGCCTGCTTTCCGGCCACAGCCAAACGTTGACGGGGGGATCTTAGTGATCCGCCGGGTGGGTGACCCGAAGATTCCGATAGAGCAGCGCAAAGCCTTTCAGGCGATGGTGCACACCGTTTTCACTGCCCGGGGACGCGGGATAGGGGAAATTCTCCGAAGGGCAGGGTTGTTTTCATCACGTTCAGAAACACAATCATGGTTGCGCTCGCGAGGAATCGACCCCGCGACCCTACCTCCCAGATTGCACACCAACGACTGGATCGATCTCTTCCAGGTGACTGGTTCCTCTCTACCTCACCATCGACCCATTTCACCATCGGGAAGTAGTCAACGACCTCCTCAACGGAAAAACCGAAGCCGGCGGCGTTAATCCCCACCAAAACCGAAATCCACCAGTAGTACTAAAAGGGCTCTTCCGGTTTTAGAGTGCATTGATTAGTTCGCCGGGGGTTCGGGCGTGGCACAAGATATTGGGGTCCTTGGCTTTGTAGGAAAAAGGTATCTAATCCATCCGTACAAAACTAAGGACCTACTGTGCAGCCTAACGGAAATGTCATCGTCGATACCATCTGCCGCACCGCAAAACTAGGAACTACTATCACCGGTGCCACAGAAAACGGGCTCTTCATAATTGGGGGTGTAGTTGGGGTCTGAATCCGCCGGTTTCGAGGAGGCAGCGGGTGATGTAGTGGGTGAGGTTACGGAACCCGAGGGCGGAGCCGCGTAGGTGTTCGAGGCGTCCGTTGATGGCTTCGGTAGGGCCATTGGAGGTGTGGGGGTGGTCGAAGTAAGCCAGGATGTCCCCGGCTCGGCGTTTGAGTGTCCTGCCCAGCGTGATGAGCTCGGTCAGACCCCTCGGTACACGCGTGGAGGTCAGGGTGTTGATTTCGGCTTCCATCAGGGCCTTACCCGCGTCCGTGTCGGGCGCGCGGTAGGCGTCGATGATGTTCTGGTAGGCGCTCCAAGTGACCTCGAGCGCGACGTGCTCCTCACCGGAAAACAGGTTGAGTAGTTGGTGCTGCTGGCGTGGCGTGAGCAGGCATGAGCGG
>NZ_KV813815.1:0-77188 GCF_001813725.1 Rothia sp. HMSC072B04
CAGATGCCGAAATGGGTCTGCAACCCGAAAACAGGTGAAGTAGACCACAAATAAGGGGGTTTAGGTTCATTCTGACTTGAACAGAGCACTAAAACCCCTAGTCAACGCAGGATAAGCCTCCCTAAAGTTCTTTGAAAAAAGTTTAAAAACCTTCAAAAGAGCTCAGAAAGCCTCCAGGAGCACATCCAAAGGACACCTTATAGAGGGAGCAGAAGATAGGAAGAGATAGAAAAGGAGGGCACCCCCTCACGGGGGCGCCCTCCTTATTCAAGCTACAGGGTTCAAGCTACAGAGCTACAGGCTGTAGCTCGCCAACTTCAAAACTCTAGTTCGCGGAAGCGCGACGACGAGAAACATCGTACAGAGTAATGCCCACAGCCATCGCCGCGTTCAAAGACTCCATCGCAGAATCAATCGGAATCGACACAATCTGATCGCAGTTCTCAGTCACCAGGCGGGACAGACCCTTACCCTCAGAACCAACCACCACGCACAGCGGCTCATTCGCAAGCTCCAGAGCCGGCAGCTCAATATCGCCGCCGCCATCCAGACCAATCACGAAAATACCCTGCTCCTTAGCCTGCTGAATCACGCGAGTCAGATTAGTCGCCATCGCAACAGGAATACGAGCAGCCGCACCAGCACTAGTCTTCCACGCACCAGCAGTCACAGCAGCCGAACGACGCTCAGGAATAATCACGCCATCACCGCTAAACGCGGACACGCTACGAATAATCGCACCCAAGTTACGCGGATCAGTAATACCGTCCAAAGCAACAAACAGCGGCGGAGTCGACAGCTTACCCGAGTGCCAACGCTCCATAGTATCCAGCACCAGGTCAGTAGCGTCCGGGTACTTGTACGGCGGAATCTGCATCGCAACACCCTGATGCACAGAACCATCAGTCAAACGATCCAGCTCGCTACGCGGAATCTCCAGCATCGGAATATTGCGCTTATTCGCAATAGTCATAATCTCGCGAACGCGGTCATCAACCTCAACACGGCTCATGATGTACAAGTGCTTCGAGGGAATCTCAGTACGCAGAGCCTCAAGCACCGCATTACGACCAGTCACCAGCTCATCGCTAGCACGCTTACCGCCCAGACGAGTCTGGAACTTACGGTTCGTACCGGTAGCAGCACGACGCTCAGCCGCACGCTTCATCTTATGCGCCTTGTGATAAACGCGGTCCTCAGCCTTCGGAGTAGGGCCCTTACCCTCAAGCGCCTTACGACCGTGACCGCCAGTGCCCTTAGTAGCACCCTTCTTCTTGGTGGTAGCGCCCGGGCGCGAACCTGCCTTAGCCATTCTTCTCTTCCTTCGTCAAAGTAATGAATACGAGTCTACGCGAGAGAAACCCGCACGACCTAAGCCTTACGCACAAACGCGGGGCACATCACCCTCTAGCCAACGCTCCAGCTCGAACCATTCGCGCCATCCTTCACCTGCACACCAGCAGACGCCAACAAATCACGCATCGCATCAGCCTTCGCCCAATCCTTCTGAGCACGAGCATCAGCACGCTCCGCCAACACAGCCTGAATCAGCGCATCCAAAGCCTCATGCTCAGCACCCGAAGTGCCCTCAGCATTAAAGCTCATCAGCTGCGCCAGACCCAGAACCTCAGCCATAGCCATCACAGCATTCGCCGCCTCCGAAGCATCCTCACCGGCAGCAAGCGCCGCATTACCGGCACGAGTCTGCTCATGCAGAACCGCCAGAGCACGCGGAATATTCACGTCATCATCCATAGCCTCTGCAAAAGCCTCCGGAACCTCACGACCCGGCTTCAGCACATCCTGAGTTGCAGCAAGGAACGCCTCAACACGCTCAATAGCGGTTGCCGCCTCCTGCAGAGACGACGGACGGTAATCAAGAATCGAACGATAATGCGCACTACCCAGGTAATAACGAACCACCAGCGGACGGGCCATCTGCAGCATCTGCGCCGGCGAAATCGTATTACCGATAGACTTCGACATCTTCTCACCCTCATAGGTGACCATGCCGTTATGCATCCAGAAATTCGCGAAATCATCGCCAGCTGCAGTCGACTGCGCCAGCTCATTCTCATGGTGCGGGAAACGCAAATCCAAACCGCCACCGTGAATATCGAAACGCGAACCCAAATACTTACCAGCCATCGCCGAGCACTCCAGGTGCCAGCCCGGACGGCCGCGACCCCACGGAGACTCCCACGAAGCAGTCAGCGGCTCACCCTCCTTATAGCCCTTCCACAGGGCAAAATCGCGAGGGTCACGCTTACCGCGCGGATCAGCATCCGCAGAATCCTGCATATCCTCAACGCTCTGATTCGTCAGCGCACCATACTTATCCCACGAACGCACATCAAAATACACGTCACCAGAATCATCCAGTGCAGGATACGCGTGGCCACGATCAATCAGACGCTGAATCAGAGCAAACATCTCCGGAATATGACCGGTCGCGCGCGGCTCATACGTCGGCGGATCAATACCCAACGCCGCATACGCCTGAGCAAAAACCTTCTCAAAACGGTACGCGAGCGCCCACCACTGCTCATTCGGGAACTCACCCTCAAAACCGGGCTCCATAGAATCAGCAGACTTCGCCAAAATCTTGTCATCAATATCAGTGACATTGCGGACCGTCGTCACCTTCAAACCACGGTAACGCATCCAACGGCTCAACTGGTCAAAAACCAACGCCGAACGGATGTGGCCCAGATGCGGTTCACCCTGCACCGTAGCACCACAATAATAGATACGCGCCTCACCGGGCACGACGGGCTCAAACTCGCGAATAGTCGCGGAAGCTGAATCATAAAAACGCATAGTCACACTCTCATTCTACGGGGTCGGTTCAGACGCCGGGGCGGTAAATCAGCGATAGGTTACAGAATGGCTCGAAGCAGCCAAACACCTACGAACGCGGATACACCAGCGCCGTCGCAATAGCAGCCACACCCTCGCCGCGGCCCGTCAAACCCAGACCGTCAGTAGTCGTCGCAATCACCGTCACCGGAGCACCCGCCGCCTCGCTCAGCACACGGTTCGCCTCATCACGGCGCGGAGAGAACTTCGGGCGGTTACCCACCAGCTGAACGCTCACATTACCAATCTCAAAACCAGCAGCACGCACAATCGCCGCAGCCTCAGAAAGAATACGAACACCCGAAGCGCCCTTCATATCCGGGCGGTCCACACCAAAATTAGAGCCCAAATCCCC
Source organism: Rothia sp. HMSC072B04 (assembly GCF_001813725.1). NCBI lineage: Bacteria > Bacillati > Actinomycetota > Actinomycetes > Micrococcales > Micrococcaceae > Rothia > Rothia sp. HMSC072B04. The sequence goes on from NZ_KV813815.1 coordinate 3,215, forward strand.
CGTGCCGGAGGCGGCAAAAAGAGCATCCGCGGCAGCATGAGCCACCACATCACCATCAGAATGGCCGCTCAAACCACGCTCACCCGGCCAATGCAGACCAGCAATATACAGGGGAGTGCCCTCTTCGCCAAAAGCGTGGACATCAACACCGGTACCAACACGAGGAATAACAGTCATCACAGGACCCTTCAATCGATCAAACATCTTCTCAGCAGCAATGCCTCGGCAAAAGAGGCATTAGGCGGCAAGGTTAGGCAGCAGAATCACCAAACAGCGCGCGAGCAACCCGCAAATCCATCGGAGTCGTCACCTTAAACGCATCCGCAGCACCGGCAACCGTCAATACCGGCTCACCCGCCGCCTCCATCGCCATCGCATCATCAGTCAACAGCTCAGCCTCCTCAGCAGGCAGGGAACGGCTACGCTCATGTGCCGCCAACAGGGCAGCCACCTCAAAACCCTGAGGAGTCTGCACCGCACGCATCTGCGCACGCGAAGGAGTACCCGTCACCAAACCAGCAGAATCCACAGTCTTCACCGTATCCACCACCGGCAACACAGGAATCACCGCACGCACAACACCCTGCGGGCTCGCAGAACCCAAACCCTCAAGCACGCGGTGATACACCTGCGGCGGAGTAAAAGCACGAGCGCAATCATGAATCAGCACATAATCCACCGGAACCTGCGCATCCTTCAAAGCATCCAACGCCGCAACCACCGAAGCAGTACGCGTATCACCACCGGCAGTAATCAACGCACCGGCACGGCGGGCATCCTCCAAAAGCTCCGGGCAACTCGCCGAACAATCAGCAGGAACAGTCACCACCACATGCTCAGCAACACCCGAAGCGAGCGCACCCTCCAACGCATAATCCAGCAGGGTACGACCATGCACACGCACAGCGGCCTTCGGGATCGGCTCACCCAGGCGAGTACCCGAACCAGCCGCCAAAACAATCACAGCAGTATTCGCCGCAGAAGCAGAACTCATCAGTCTCAAGCCCGCCTACGCCTCGAACTTATAGCCCAAGCCGCGAACCGTCACCACATACTGCGGGGCAGAAGAATCCGGCTCAATCTTCGAACGCAGACGCTTAATATGCACATCCAGGGTCTTCGTATCACCCACATAGTCGGCGCCCCACACACGCTCAATCAGCTGGCCACGAGTCATCACACGACCCACATTGCGCAGCAGAATCTCCAGGAGCTCAAACTCCTTCAGCGGCATAGAAATCTCTTCACCATTAACCGTCACCACATGGCGGTCAATATCCATACGCACCGGGCCGCCCTGCAGCACCGACTCAGTAGCAGAATCAGTCTCCGCCGAACGACGACGCAACACCGCGCGGATACGAGCAATCAGCTCACGCGCAGAATACGGCTTCGTCACATAGTCATCAGCGCCCAGCTCCAGACCCAGCACCTTATCCAGCTCAGAGTCCTTAGCGGTCAACATGATAATCGGGACCGAAGACACCTCACGCAGCTTACGGCACACCTCCATACCGGACATGCCCGGAAGCATCACATCCAGAAGCACCAAATCCGCGCCCTCGCGGTCAAACACCGGCAGAGCGTCCAGACCGTTGTCCACAACAATCGTCTGGAAACCCTCACGACCCAGCAAAAACGCAAGGGGATCCGAGAGGGCCTCTTCGTCCTCAACAATCAGAATTTTAGACATCAATAACTTCCTTCGATTCCATAAAACCTATACCGCTAACACTACACTGCGGCCGGAGGCTCATTCAGCGGCAACGCCAACGTAAACGTCGAACCTTCCTGCGGCATCGACCGAACCGTCACGCTACCACCGTGCTGAGTCATCACATGCTTCACAATGCTCAAGCCCAAACCAGTGCCGCCCGTCTGACGCGAACGAGCCGGATCAACCCGGTAAAAACGCTCAAAAATACGCTTCTGCTCGTCCTCCGGAATACCCACGCCCTGATCAGCAACCTCAACCAGCAGCTGATCAGCCACACGGTGCACCCAAATATCCACCTTCGTATGCTCCGGCGAATAACGCACCGCGTTCTCCACCAGGTTCTGCACAGCAATACCGAGCAGCTCGGCGTCACCGTACACCTCGGGCACCTCCTCGATGCGGGTAGAAATCTGAATGTCCTTCTCCTCCGCCACAATATGCGAACGGTCCACCGCATCAGTAACCAAAGAAGGCACCGACACCGGACCACCACGCGCAATCACATCGGTCGACTGCAGACGCGAAAGCTCAATAATGTCACGCACCAGCGCAGACAGGCGGCGCGTCTCCTTATGAAGACGCCCCACAAAATACTCAATCGCCTCCGGGTCATCACTCGCCTGCTCAATAGCCTCAGCCAACAGACTCACCGCACCCACCGGAGTCTTCAACTCATGCGACACATTCGCCACAAAATCATTACGCATACGCTGCACACGAGAAATCTCAGTGCGGTCATCCGCGAGCACCAAAATGTACTCGTCCCCCAGCGAAGCAACACGCACATCCAAGACCAGCGCCTCACCCTCACCGCGGTCAATCTCAAAAGTACGCTCCGCAAAAATACCGCGATGACGCACCGTGCGAATCATATCCGCCAACTCATCAGACGCCACCGTATGACCACGCACCAGACCCATCGCGTACGCACCCGGAGAAGCCTGAACCACGCCGCCCACCTCATCAATCACCAGGTAGGCGCGACCAATCACAGCAAGTACCTGAGCGGCACCATCACGCAGCGCCGGCGCCGACACCAAACTACGCTCCTGCTCCCGCTCACTACGCGCCACCGCATTCATGCTCAGGACGCCCACCAGCAGACCTATCATGCCCGCAATAAAGGCGATCAGACCGGCATCCATGTACTTCCCTTCCATTCGGGTACCCCATAAGTATAAATGTGGCCGATACCCAGCACTCAGGCGAATGCTCTTCTTCTCAGGCACGCTCCCCGTACAGAAACCTTGCAGACAACGCAATGAGCCGCCCACCTTACCGGTGAACGGCTCATCACAATGACAGGGGTGAAACCCTGCCGGAGGTATTACTTACCCTGGTTTGCTACGGCAGCAATAGCGTCCTTAGCAGCCTCGGGGTCCAGGTACTCGCCGGGCTTGACGGGCTGGAAGTTCTCATCCAGTTCGTAGTACAGCGGAATACCGGTGGGGATGTTCAGGCCAGCAATGTCCTCGTCGGAAATGCCCTCGAGGTGCTTGACCAGCGAACGCAGGGAGTTACCGTGTGCAGCAACCAGAACGGTCTTGCCTGCTGCGAGGTCGGGCTTGATGTCCGACTCCCAGTAGGGAAGCATACGGCCCAGAACGTCCTTCAGGCACTCGGTGCGAGGAGCGTTCTCGACATCCGCGTAGCGGGGGTCGTGTGCCTGCGAGTAGGGGTCGTTGTCATCCAGCGGGGGCGGCGGAACGTCGTAGGAACGACGCCAAGTCATGAACTTCTCGTCGCCGTATTCCTCGCGGATCTCGGACTTGTTCTTACCCTGCAGAGCACCGTAGTGACGCTCGTTCAGGCGCCAGGTGCGCTTGACGGGAATCCACAGACGGTCTGCTGCATCCAGTGCAAGGTTTGCGGTGTTGATTGCGCGACGCTGCAGGGAGGTGTGAACAACATCGGGGAGGATGTTGCGCTCTGCCAGCAGCTCGCCGCCGCGCTTAGCCTCAGCGCGGCCCTTATCGGTCAGGTTAACGTCCACCCAGCCGGTGAACAGGTTCTTCTCGTTCCACTCGGACTGGCCGTGGCGCAGGAGTACTAGTTTGTAAGTCATACCTCTATTTTTTCATTTACCTGCCGGTTTGTCATGCCTTAGAGCCTAGAAAATATGCATTCTCCCAAAAATTTATAAGGGTCTTTTCTACCAGAACGAAAGGCTCAAAAACCCCGCCAGAAAAGGGAAAAGCCCCGCACACCATCCGACCGGGACAAACCAGCCAGAGGGCACGCGAGGCCTCACACTGCATCACTCAAAGCGAGCGCACAAGCTAACGCTAGAAACGGCGGCGGCCCACCGAAGGCCACACACCAGCCAAGAACACGCAGCTAATCACAGCAGCCACAAGCTGAAGAATCAGCACAGTATTACCACCGCCAGTCACCGCAGCAAAAACGCTAAACAGCGACACCGCAGCAGAACCACCGGTCAAAGCCAGCCACGTGTTCTTCGGGCGCTTACCGGCAAAATCGTACGCGTTCGCCGGAGACATCCACGCACGCACAAAAGCCAGCACACCAACCGCAGCACCAGCGATAGCCAGCAGCGTATCAACAAAAGTGGTCACGTACCAGACCAACAGAATAGGAGACATAGTATTCCTTAGAATCAGCAGCTTCTCTAGACAACCCTAGCAAAGTGCCTAGCGGACAACTTTAAAGGCCTCAACCAAGTCATTGTAAAGGTCATCCACGTTCTCAATACCCACCGACAGGCGCAGCAGAGACTCCGGAATCGAATCCGGCTCGTTACCGTGGCGACGACGACGCTCCACCAGAGACTCCACGCCGCCCAGAGAGGTCGCCGGGGTCCACAGCTTCAACGCCTCCACGACGTTACGGGCACCCGATGCGTCGGTATCCAGGGTGACGCACAGAATCGCACCGAAACCATCCATCTGCTTCTTCGCAACCTCATGACCGCGATCGCTCTCCAGACCCGGGTAACGCACCTCAGTCACGAAGGGGTGCTCACTCAGACGCTCTGCGAGAACCTGCGCGTTCTGCACCGCACGTTCCACGCGCAGCGCCAGGGTGCGCAGACCGCGCAAACCAAGCCACGCCTCCACCGGACCGGGGATTGCGCCGTTGGTGATGCGGTGGTGCAGCATCGCCTTGTACAGCTCCTCATTCGAGGTCAGAGCCATACCCAGCAGAACATCAGAGTGGCCTGCAAGGAACTTCGTAGCGGAGTGAACCACCACGTCAGCGCCCAAATCCAGGGGACGCTGCAGAATCGGGGTTGCGAAGGTATTATCCACCGCGGTCACAATGCCCAGGCGGCGAGCAGCAGAAAGCAGGGCAGGCAGGTCAGCGACCTCAAGCATCGGGTTCGTGGGGCTTTCCAGCCACGCCAGGACCTTCGGTGCCGAGTAGTTCACGTTCTCCGGGGTCACGCCGGTGCGGGATGTGGCATCCTCCATAGCGGCGATAACGCTCTCGGTGTCTTCAATGTCCACGCGAACGAGCTCAATGATGCCGCGGCGCTCCAAATCCTTGCACAGGGTCACCGACGCCATGTATGCGTGCTTCGGAATCAGAACAATGGAGCCAACCGGCACCAGGTCGATGACAGCAGCGACAGCAGCCATACCGGAGGGGAACAGCAGACCCGGCTGGGTAGCGTTCTCCAGCTTCGCCACAACCTCTTCCATGCCCTCCCAAGTGGGGTTCGAGAAGCGGGCGTACACGCGGTCCTGCTCAATATTGACGGCGTCCACACCACGGTAGGTGGAAGAAAGAACGATTGGAGGGTTCACCGGCGCGTCATGCTCGTGTGCCGGGCGGCCGCCAGAGACGACGAAGGTCTCTGCGGAGTAATTCATGTCGTGGTTATCTGCACTCATGTCTTTAAGCCTGGCACACCCGCGCCCAGAACGCACGCCCGCGCAGATGATGGCGCGCAGGATTTACATGTTTTTTACCTTGATACGCACTCAATCCCACGCGGAGGTATCACCAAAACCGCACCTGTGCAGCTAAGAGACCCGGTACCCTTAAAGGTGATGGATACTCTCAGCTACACCCCCGATGCGCAGAATCTTCCCGCCGACCCGACCGGTCGCCGCGGGCTTTTTATCGTGGTCGAAGGAGGCGACGGTGCCGGCAAAACCACCCAGCTCGCCCTGCTGAATGAAGCACTCAGCGCCCGCGGATACCGTGTCATCACCACCCGCGAACCCGGCGGCACCGAGATCGGCGAGAAGCTGCGAGCCCTCGTCCTTGAAGCGGGTCAGGGTACCATTGACGACCGCACCGAGGCGCTGATTTTCGCGGCATCCCGCGCAGCGCACGCCTCCCAGTTGATTCGTCCCGCGCTCGCAGAGGGCGCCATCGTGCTGAGCGACCGCTATATTGATTCTTCTGCCGCGTACCAGGGCGTAGGCCGTGACCTGGGTGTTGAAACCATCGTCGATTTGAGCCGCTGGGCTACCGCCAATCTGGTGCCCGACGCGACCCTACTGCTGAGTGTGCCGTTGAGCGCCGAGCAGGAGCGCATGGATCAGCGCGGCACCGTCGACCGTATTGAGGCTGAAGGCGCCGCGTTCAAGGCCCGCATTCACGGTGCGTTCGAGCAGATTGCCCGCGAGGACGCTAACGGTTCGCACCGCATTATTGATGGCGTGGGCACGATTGAGCAGGTGCACGCGCGCGTGCTTAAGGTGATCGAACCTCTGCTCGCCGCCCGTGAGCTGATCCGCACCGGTAAGGAGGACTCATGAGCCTCTGGAATACCCTGCTGATTCCCGCCGATAAGCTCCAGCAACTACGCACGGATGCCGCCGCCAACCGCCCCACACACGCTTGGCTTTTCACGGGCGCGACCGGTGCGCCTCACCGTGAGGCTGCAAAAATTTTCGCTGCTGCGCTACTATGCGAGCAGCCCGACCCGCAGAACCGCGGATGCGGCCAGTGCAAGGGCTGCGTGACCGTCATGAACGGTTCGCACGCAGATTTTACGCACTTTAGTACCGAGGTGACGCACATCAGTATTGATGAGGCACGCGAGCTGGTCATGAAGGCTCAGGACCGCCCGACCGTGGGTCGCTGGCGCGTGATTCTGGTGGAGGACACCGAGCGCATGCCGGAGCGTACCTCCAATGTGTTGTTGAAGGCGATTGAGGAGCCGCCGCCGCATACGATTTGGTTGCTGACGGCGCCCTCCCCCACTGACGTGCTGGTGACGATTCGTTCGCGTTGCCGTCCGGTTCAGCTGCCAGTTCCGACGGATGCTCAGGTGCACGAGTACCTACTGGCGCACGGTGTGGTGGATCCTTTGGCGCAGCGTGCGGCGCGTCTGGCTCTGGGTGATGCGCAGGAGGGGTACCGTTTGGCGACCGATGAGCAGGCGATGGCTCGTCGGGAATTGATTACCTCCCTGATTCTGAATGTTCGTTCTATTTCTTCGGCTTTCAACGCAGCTGAGAAGCTCACCGACCTTGCTGACCAGGACGCGCAGGCTGTCTCCGCTCTCAAGGATGAGCAGGAACGCCAGGAGCTTCTAGCGCTGCTGGGTATCCGCGAGGGCGAGCGCGTTTCGCCATCTTTGCGTGCACAGGTTCGCCGTCTGGAGGAGCAGCAGAAGCGCCGCGCTAAGCGCGTTTCCTCCGATACGCTGTTGCGTTCCGTGGCGCAGGTTCAGACGGTTCTGCGTGATGCGTTGACGGTGGCTCTGTCGGCGCAGGCTCCGCTGGTCAATGAGCATTTGCGTGAGCCTCTGGAGGCGTTCTGCACCCGCCGTTCCGCCCAGCAGCTGCTGGAGGATGTGCAGGCGGTCGAGCTGACTCTGCGTCGTCTGCGGACGAACGCGAATGCGCGTTTGGCGCTTGAGGCGTTAATGAGCCGCTTCGTGTATCAGTAGTTTCTTAGTAGCTCATACAACGAAGGGGAGGCCCCGAAGAGATAATCTTCGGTGCCTCCCCCTTTTTTCTGTTGGTTCTCAGCGCACTTAGGGCTTAGTTACGGAAGCGAGATTAGTTGCGGATTCGAGCTTAGTTACGGAATCAAACTTAGTTGCGGAAACCGTGAACCGGCGACGGAATACGACCGCAGCGGGCGATGAACGCCTCCGCGCTGGGGGTGTGGGTGGGCATGACGGGTGCTCGACCGAGCAGGCCGCCGAACTCAACCATGTCGCCTACGCTCAGACCAACCGCCGGGATGACGCGGACCGCGGTGGTCTTGTGGTTCATCACGCCGATTGCTGCTTCGTCGGCAATCATTGCTGCGAGGGTGGCGGCGGGGGTCTCGCCGGGAACCGCGACCATGTCCAGACCGACGGAGCAGATGGCGGTCATCGCTTCAAGCTTGTCGAGGCTGATGTGTCCGGCGGCTGCGGATTCAATCATGCCGATGTCCTCAGAGATCGGGATGAAGGACCCGGAGAGGCCACCGACGTTCGAGCACGCCATGAGGCCGCCCTTCTTCACCGCGTCGTTGAGCAACGCGAGGGCCGCAACAGTGCCGTGGGTACCGACGGTTTCCAGACCCATTTCCTCGAGGATGTGTGCGACCGAGTCGCCAATCTCTGCGGTGGGCGCCAGGGAGAGGTCGATAATGTTGAACTGCACGCCAAGGCGTTCAGCGGCGAGGGTACCGACCAGCTGGCCAACGCGGGTAATCTTGAAGGCTGCCTTCTTGATTTCTTCGGCGCAGGTGTCGAAGGATTCGCCGCGGACCTTCTGCAGGGCGCGGTGTACCACGCCGGGGCCGGAGACACCCACGGAGATGGTGGTGTCTGCCTCCTGAACACCGTGGAATGCGCCCGCCATGAAGGGGTTGTCGCTGACGGCGTTCGCGAAGACGACGAGCTTGGCGCAGCCGAAGCCGTGTGCATCCGCGGTCAGGTCTGCGGTGGCGCGGATGGTCTCGCCCATGAGCTTGACTGCGCTCATGTTAATGCCGGCTCGGGAGGATCCGATGTCTACGGAGGAGCAGACCACGTCGGTTTCTGCGAGCGCTCGCGGGATGGAGCGAATCAGCTTCTCGTCGGCGGGGGTCATGCCCTTATCGACGAGGGCGCTGAAGCCGCCGACGAAGTTCACGCCGACTGCCTTCGCAGCTGCGTCGAGGGTACGAGCGAACTCTACATAGTCCTCGTCGCCGGAGGCGCCTGCCACCAGCGCGATGGGGGTGACGGCGATGCGCTTGTTGACGATCGGGATGCCGAGCTCAGCTTCGATACCTTCGCAGACGCTGACGAGGTTTGCGGCGCGGTTGGTGATCTTGTCGTAGATTTTGCGGCGGGCTACTTCGCCGTCGGAGTCGGCGCAGTCGAGCAGGGAGATGCCCATGGTGACGGTGCGGATATCGAGTTTTTCTTCCTCGATCATTCGGATGGTTTCTAGAATATTGGTGTTGCGCATCAGTGGAGCCCTAGATGGCGTGCATTGCTTTGAAGATGGATTCTGCCTGGATGCGAATCTGCACCTTCTGTTCGTGTTCGACACCGATCATGGCTTCCTGCAGATCGATGAGGTTCTGCTGCGCTTCGTCGAAGGAGCAGTGCATGATCATGGTGAAGTATTCGCCCATGATGGTCTGGGAGACGTCGAGGACGTTGACCTTACGCTCGGCGAGGGTTGCGGTCACGGCAGCGATGATGCCTTCGTGGTCGATGCCTGTGACGGTGAGGATGATCTTCACAGTGTTCTCCTAGCAGTTTGGGGCTGCGTACCTGAGGAAGAGGTGCATAAAGGCACAGGTATACGCATATTTATAAGACCAATTATAGGTTACTCAGAACACACTGTGCAGGGTAGACACAAAAATATCCCCTGCATCCCATATTCGGGGCATAAAAAATCCACGCCTTCCCGGTCTGAATAAATACAGGGAAGAACGTGGATTCTTTATTATGTGCCAGTCTTGATGTATCTTTCGACACTCCTTATATCTGGCTAGATTATAACTGTCTAGAAGTTTTAGTTATCGAGGATTATTTCCTAAACATAAGAAGCAATGTACAGCTCGCCATTACCGCTCAAGGTTGCCTCGGAGGGCTCACCCACGTGCAGTACCGACTCGGTGGCGCCCAGCACGAACTCTTCGGTGCCGTTGCCGTCTGCCGCGTGAATGGTGATTTCACCGGATACGCTCAGTGCGGCACTAATACCCTCAAAGGTGTATTCCTGCGGCTTGCCCTCTTCAACGCGGATGCGGGTTACGCTCATGCGCTCATCCCACATGGCATAGGTGCCCACGGGTGCGTTATCGGGGGTGGGTTGCTGAATCACGGGGGCGTCCTGGCTTTCGCCGAGAACCTTGATGAGCTCTTCGGTGTCGATGTGCTTTGCGGTCAGACCCGCGCGCATCACGTTATCGGAGGGGTTCATCAGCTCAATGGCGGTACCGGAGACGTAGGCGTGCACCTGGCCGTCGGGGGTGAATGCGGATTCGCCGGGTGCCAGGTGCACCAGGTTCATGACGAATGCGACGAGCAGGCCGCGGTCGCCGGGGTACTTGCCGGCAACAATCTGTACGAGCTCAGCGGCGTCAGCAATGAGCGCGTTTTCGGAGCCGGTCAGCTGTGCTGCCACCTCGATGAGCTGTTCAACAGCGGTTGCGGCAGCGTCTTCGGGCATGCGAATAATCTCGGTCAACAGCTGCTTGGGGGTAAGCTCCACGCGCTCTGCCAGCCAGTCAGCTTTGAATGCCCTCGCCAGTTCTGCCAGCTGCGCGGAGGTGCGCACACCGGTGAGCACACGCATCGGGGTCAGCGCAATGACGGTTTCGGGCTTGGAGTAGCGGTCCTTGTAGTTGCGGTGCGGCGCGTCAATCGCGATGCCGCGTGCCTGCTCGTCCTCGAAGCCAGCAATAGCCTGCTCGGGGGTGGGGTGCACCTGAATCGACAGGGGGGCGTCAATCGCAAGAATCTTAAAGAGGAAGGGGAACCAGTCAGAGATACGGTCCGGACGCAGGAAGCGGGAGGGGTTCTCCACAATCAGCTCGTTGAGCGGGGATTCAGTGCCATCAACGGTGGCACGGGAAGGTGCAGCCGGATGCGCGCCAACCCACACCTCAGCCTCAGGCTGTTCGGTGGGGACAGGCACGCCACGCATGCGTCCGAGAATTTCGCGGGAGCCCCACGCATAATTCTGAATCTGGTTTTTTAGGGAAAAAATCTCACCCATGGGGGAAAATACCTCTCGACGTGAGTTGTTTGAAGCAAGTGACGTGATAAAAAACCCATACATTCAGCAGAATTTATAAGGTTTTACCTGCCCATTATAGAGGCTAATTACACTTCTTTACCGCTAAAATAAAAGGCGTGACTACTATTAATCTACATGACTCATTCAAAGCGTACGACGTGCGTGGCATCGTCGGCGAGACCATTACCGCAGAGACTGTTCGTGCCACTGGCGCGGCTTTCGTAGATATTCTGGGCCTGGAGGGCCAGACCATCCTGGTCGGTGGCGACATGCGCCCCTCCTCCCCCGAATTCATGGATGCATTCGCCCAGGGTGCAACCGCTCGCGGTGCAAATGTTGAGAAGATCGGCCTGATCTCCACTGACGTTCTGTACTTCGCATGTGGCGTTGAGAACGCTGCCGGTGTTACCTTCACCGCTAGCCACAACCCCGCAGAGTACAACGGCATGAAGATGGCTAAGGCTGGCGCTGTTCCCCTGTCTTCCGAGTCCGGTCTGTTCGATATTCGCGATCTGGCTCAGAAGTACCTGGATTCGGGCGAGATTCCTTCGGTGGAGAAGGTCGGCACCGTTTCTGAGAAGGACATTCTCAAGCCTTACGCAGAGTACCTGCGCAAGCTGGTTGATCTGTCTTCCATCCGCCCCCTGAAGGTTGTTGTTGACGCTGGTAACGGCATGGGTGGTATGACCACTCCCGCTGTTCTGGGCGACACCATCCTGCCGGGCCTGCCCCTGGAAATTGTTCCCCTGTACTTCGAGCTGGACGGTACCTTCCCGAACCACCCGGCTAACCCGCTGGAGCCGGCTAACCTGGTTGACCTGCAGAAGGCTGTTGTTGAGCACGGTGCCGACATTGGTCTGGCATTCGACGGCGACGCTGACCGCTGCTTCGTCATCGACGAGAAGGGCGAGCCCGTTACTCCTTCGGCTGTGACCGCTCTGGTTGCTGAGCGCGAGATTGCTCGTGCGAAGGCTGAGGGCAATGAAGAGCCCGTCATCATTTACAACCTGATTACTTCGAAGGCTGTTCCTGAGCTGGTTGAGAAGCTGGGCGGCCGCGCAGTGAAGACCCGCGTGGGCCACTCCTTCATCAAGGCTGTCATGGCTGAGGAGAACGGCGTTTTCGGTGGCGAGCACTCCGCTCACTACTACTTCAAGGACTTCTTCAACGCAGACACCGGCATGCTCGCTGCAATGCACGTGCTGGCTGCTCTGGGTGGCGGCGACAAGCCCCTCTCCGAGATCAGCGCGAAGTACTCCCCGTACGTTGCTTCCGGTGAGATTAACTCCGAGCTGGAAGACAAGGCTGCAGCTGTGGACCGCGTTCGTGCACACTACGCTAACGCTCCCGTGGTTGTTGAGGACTCTGACGGCACCACCTTCACCAACACCGAAGAGGGTTGGTGGGTTAACCTGCGTCCTTCGAACACCGAGCCTTTCCTGCGCCTGAACCTTGAGGCACCGGATGTTGCGACTATGGAGCGCGTCCGTGACGAGGTTCTGGCTCTGGTTCGCCAGGGCTAAGCGCTAGCTAGCTACTAAAAAGTCCCGCCCCGCAGATTCGTCTGCGGGGCGGGACTTTTTAGTTTGAGTTCTAAAAACCCGGCTAGGTTCTTCTGTCTAAGAGGAGAACCTAGCCGGGTTTAAGGAACCTAGCGGACGAGCCGGCTTACGGGGTTTTTACGCTTCGCGAGCCTGGTCGTGGAGCATCCACTGGTCGGGGCCGAAGATCTCGTAGTTGATGTTCTTGCCGGGGACGCCTGCCTCCACCAGTGCGGAGCGTACGCCCTGCATGAAGGGCAGCGGGCCGCAGAGGTAAACGTTAGCGTCGGAGGGCACGTCCAGCTTGGACACGTCAACACGGCCGGCGAAGTCGCCGCCCTCACCCTCGATGAACGAGATGAGGCGTGCGTTGGGCAGCTTGTTGACGAGCTCGGTGAGCTCTTCGCGCAGGGGCCAGGTGTCCAGGCTACGGTCCGCGTGAACTACGGTTACGGGGCGCTGGGAGCCCTTCTCAATCAGCTCGGAGAGGAAGCTGAGCATGGGGGTGGTGCCGATACCTGCGGAGAAGAGGTACAGGGGTGCCTCGGGGTTGCCGAAGCCTTCCAGGGTCAGGTCACCGTAGGGGTTGGAGATCTCGACGACGTCGCCGATCTTCAGTTCGTGCAGGATGGAGGTCATCTCGCCGTTGGGGTCGAGCTTCACACCGATGCGGCGCTGGTTCTTTTCGCTGGGCAGCAGGGTGTACTGGCGTGCCTGGCGCAGGCCGTCGCGTGCGGGAACGACGATGGAGATGTACTGGCCGCCCTTGGACTCGGTCATGGGGGTTTCGTCGGCGGGCTCGAAGGTCAGCACGACGACGTTCTCGCCGGTCTCCTTGCGGTCAACGAGCTTGAAGGGCGCGAACATGACGTCGTTTGCCTGGGAAGCGTACAGGCCCTTCTCCAGCTTGATGAGGGCGTTGCCCATGAGCCAGTAGACCTCGGTCCATGCCTCAACGATTTCGGGGGTTGCCAGATCGCCGAGGTTAGCGGCGATTGCCTCGAAGAGGTACTTGTAGACGGTGGGGTACTCTTCTTCCTTCAGGCCCAGGGAGGCGTGCTTGTGAGCAACGCGGGAGAGGACTTCGTCGGGGTAGGAGTCCGGGTGCTCAACGATGTAGGAAGCGAACACAGCGATGGAGCCTGCAAGTGCGCGGGGCTGGGTGCCTTCGAGCTGGGAGGAGCGGGAGAACATGCCGTCCATCAGGTCGGGGCGAGCGGCGAACATTCGACGGTAGAAGTCGGGGGTGATGTCGTTGATGCGCTCAGCAATGATGGGCAGCGTTGCCTCAATAATGGGGCGGGACTTCTCGGAGAGCATGTCTTGCCTTCTTCCTGTGTGGTCACCTGGTCGTTGTGATGATGCCCTTGATATGTGTGATGCTGGGGCGTTCACTCGGACAGCTCAGTTGGTGACGAAGTGTTTATAAAGCACCCTTACCGTAGCATTTTGTGGGGTGCTTGCGCTGTGTGCAGGTCATGCTCTGAGGGTTATTTGGCACTGTGGATGCGACTTATGGTTCACCCTGACTCAAAGATAGAGTTGCGCGTCACACTATATATTTTCAGCCGCACTTCTACAATCGGCGAGTGACCAGCCTGGAAACATGTATAAAAATACCGGAGTGAAAATATATTTACCCAGGAAAGTATGCAGTGTGGTGCAAAAATGAATATGGTCACATTTTCTGCATTTGAAAAGCAAATTTGCAATATTCTGCATTTACTGCACAAATTTTAGATTCAACCGAACACTGCTCGCTGTACGTCAAGAGGTAAAAAGACCCTCCCAAAAGGACCCCGCAAGCACACCGCACACAGCAATCCACCCCCATACCGGCAGATAAAGCGCCATAAAAAATAGGGTGGAGCCTCCTATTAGAAAGCTCCACACATACTAAAAAGTTATCGGGTCAACGATTTAGCGCACAGTCAGCGCATTCTCCGGAGGCGCGAAGCCTAGCTCCACAAATACCGGACCAACAGGGCGCGCACCAGCGGTCAACTCGCTAATGATGACCGAATCAACCGATGCGTAGAACGCCTCACGAGCCTTCGCCAAAACATTGCGCAGGCGGCAGAACTTATCGAGGGGACAGTGACCGTTCTCATCCTCGCACTCAATCATGGGGATATCGCCCTCAGTAGCACGAAGAACAGTGCCGACGGTCGCAGAGCGGCCCGCATCCGAGAGCATAACGCCGCCGGAACGACCGCGGGTCGAATCCAAATAACCCATGTTCACGAGGAAGGCCACAGCCTTCGCCACATGGTTGTAGGGGGTATCCACTCCCTCAGCAATCTTCTGGGTAGAAAGCTTCTGACCGGGCTCCAGGGCAGACAGGAGCATCAGAACGCGGAGCGAGACATCCGAGAATGCTGTCAAACGCATGGATACTCCTTCTATCTTTCTCGTGATACCGCCGCTTCTACATCGACGGCAACAAATGCTCCGAACCAGCCAAGGCACAGAGCGCTCAAAATCTTACATTGGCATTGTATCGGTGCAGTGAGAGTGCAAGAAATCAGGATTACCCACTATCGTATTCTCGCCACCCTCCCAATGTCTTTAGAGTATTTCTCAAGAACAGGTAGACTGCATAGCCTTACACTCATAACTCCAAGAGAAACTCGGCGGTTCCCATCTGACGGGGATTCAAAACCTTCCCATAAAAGGAAGGAAGGAGCGGAACCTCACAGTGAGATTCCACCCCTTCCAAACGCTCAACCATACGGCTCAGCGAAGAGTTTTAGTCCCTTCGAAGGATTAGCCCTCCAGGGCCTTTGCCAGAGCATCGCGCTGTTCGCGAACCTCAGCGGGCAGCTTGTCGCCGAACTTCTCGAGCCACTCGTCGATGCCGGGCAGTTCAGCAGCCCATTCTTCCTTCGAGACAGCCAGAGCAGCCTTCAGCTCGTCCTCGGAGATTTCCAGACCGCTCAGGTCCAGGTCTTCCTTGGTGGGAACGGTGCCCAGGAAGGTCTCCTGGCCGCCAACCTTGCCGTCCAGGCGGTCGAAGATCCACTTCACAACGCGAGAGTTCTCGCCGAAGCCGGGCCATGCGAAGCCACCATCGGGGGTGCGGCGGAACCAGTTGACGTAGTAGACCTTCGGCATGTTCTCAGCGCCGTGCTTCTTGCCCAGGTCAATCCAGTGCTTGAAGTAGTCACCAGCGTTGTAACCGATGAAGGGCAGCATAGCCATCGGGTCGCGGCGAATCACGCCGACGGCGCCCTTAGCAGCCGCAGTGGTCTCAGAGGACAGAGTGACAGCGCGGAAGACGCCCTGCTCCCAGCTCTCGGACTCGGAAACCAGCGGGATGGTGGTCTTACGGCGACCACCCAGAACGATAGCGCTCAGCGGCACACCCTCGGGGTCGTAGTACTCGGGAGCGAGCATGTCGACCTGGGATGCGGGGGTGCAGAAACGGGAGTTCGGGTGAGCTGCCGGGCGGCCGGACTCGGGGGTCCAGTCCTTACCGGTCCAGTCGGTCAGGTGTGCGGGAGCCTCGTCGGTCTTGCCCTCCCACCAGACGGAGCCGTCGTCGGTCAGAGCAACGTTGGTGAAGATGGTGTTGCCCTTAGCAATAGCCTTCATAGCGTTCGGGTTGGTGGAGTAACCGGTGCCCGGTGCCACGCCGAACAGGCCAGCCTCGGGGTTGACCACGCGTGCCTGGTGGTTCTCGTCGAACTCAATCCATGCGATGTCGTCGCCGACCATCTCAGCCTTCCAGCCGTCAATGGTGGGCTCCATCATTGCGAAGTTGGTCTTGCCACATGCGGAGGGGAACGCTGCGGAGATGTAGCGGACCTTGCCCTCGGGGTTGGTGACCTTCAGGATGAGCATGTGCTCTGCCATCCAGCCCTCGTCGCGGCCGATGACGGATGCGATACGCAGTGCGTAGCACTTCTTACCGAGCAGTGCGTTACCGCCGTAACCGGAGCCGAAGGACCAGATTTCGCGGGTCTCGGGGAACTGGACGATGTACTTCTCGGGGTTGCAAGGCCAGGGAACATCTTCCTGACCGGGCTCCAGGGGTGCACCGACAGAGTGCAGAGCCTTGACGAAGAAGCCGTTGGTCTCGTTCAGCTTGGCAAGAACGTCCTTACCGATGGTTGCCATGATGCGCATGGAGCAGACAACGTATGCGGAGTCGCTCAGCTCAACAGCAATCTTGGGGTTCTTAGCCTTCAGAGAGCCCATGACGAAGGGAATGACGTACATGGTACGACCGCGCATGGAGCCCTCGAACAGGCCGGTCAGGGTCTGCTTCATTTCAACGGGGTCGCGCCAGTTGTTGGTCGGGCCTGCGCCTTCTTCGGTCTCGGAGCAGATGAAGGTGCGCTCCTCGACACGTGCAACGTCGTCAGGATCGGAGAAAGCTGCGTAAGAGTTCGGGAATTCGTGATCGCTGAGGCGAACGAAGGTACCGGCGTCAACCAGTTCCTGTGCCAGGCGGTCATATTCTTCCTGGGTGCCGTCGACCCAGTAGATGTGTGCGGGCTGGGTCAGGGCCGCAACTTCGCGAACCCAGTCCAGAAGGCCCTGGTGGGTGGTGGGTGCGCTCTGCAGCTCCTTCTCGAGTTCGGCAGAGAGAGTACGAGTTGAGGTGTCAGCCATTGACATTTTCCCCTTCAATCGGTGGTCCGGATACTACATTGATCCGGATAGGTCTGCGGTAACAAAGAAGCAGTTAAACACTACAAGCGTGCAAACAATGGTGAATATGCACGCTTGGACAGAAGCCACTTCCTCGTGATGCTTACAGAATAACGCATTAATGACCCGAACACCCCTCTATGACGCTATGTCTCATGTTCTGCGCATCACATTCTGCTCTCGCGCAAAGATTTTTTGGATGATTTTTGGGCACCCCCTGAAGGTCCTGGGTGGCGAATTCTGACACCTTCGAGGCGGCTTTTGGGGTATTTCGAAAATATTTTGAAAAATTTTTACGGGCACAAAAACCCTGAAATTACGCGGCAAAATGGGGTATTTTCAGGATGCAAGGAGGAGATTTTGGGCAAATTTCGAGTTTTTCAGCTTGCACGCCCTCCAGGTCATCCGTATAGTAGTACCTGTTGCCGCGACGGGTTGAAGAAATCCGAAGCGAGGAACATGCGCCTGTAGCTCAACGGATAGAGCATCTGACTACGGATCAGAAGGTTGGGGGTTCGAATCCCTTCGGGCGCACCAACGATCCCCGGTTCTTCGGAACCGGGGATTTTTTGTGTACCCAGAAATGCGCTCAAAAAGTGCCCCGCCGAAAGCGCCGGACCCAGCACAGGCCACCACGCGCACGGCAGACGTTATATAGAAACTACGACGTATATGAAGGTGTAGCAAGGACGCTCCACCGACTAACGCCGCGCCCAAAAGTGCAATTCAACCTGTGAATCCGCAGATTTACGCTCCCAGATGACGTGCTCCGGGGCACACCCGCCGAAAAACGCCTAGGATGGAAAGAAGGACCCTCCACACATAGGCTGGAGAGCAGACAACGCGAAGGAGCACTATGGCACAGCTATCCATTCCGCAGTCCCTGATAGGTGCACTCATCGATATAGCCGACCTTGGAACACTCGACTACTTCCCGCCCACCGAACGATGCGCCCACTGGTCCCTCTACGACGCACAGCGCCAGGAGCTCCTCTGCCCCTGCGCACCCGCCGCCAACACCACCGCGGAGAAGCTCTTTGAGGCCGCGGCAAAGATTCTCTACGAGAACTTCCCCCGATATATCGACTCTCCCGAGGAAATCATTCCTTATACTTCCCGACAGGAACTCGTTGCCGCCCTACGCCGCGGTGAGGAAGAGCCTGTTGATGAGGAACAGGGCGAGTTGCAAGAGCAGTCAGCTGAAAATACTGTAGAGCCTACGGCTGAGGTTGAAACTAGCCCCGCCGAACCTGCAGTAGTTGAGGACACGGAAGTGAGCGCTTCTGTTGCGCCCAAGCCCGCAGCACCGAAGCCCGCACCTTCCCCCGCGCTCTTTGCCGCCCGCGCGGCCCAGGCACCCGCACCGGCTCCCAGCGTGCCGGAAGAAGCAACTGTGGAGGCGACTGCAGAAAAGACGGTTCCGACGCCCACCACGGTTGCTCCCGCAGCGCCCAAGCCCGCTGCACCGAAACCTGCAACACTCAAGCCTGCTGTGCCGAAGCCTGTGGCTCCCAAGCCTGCAGCACCGACTCCCGGCGCGCCCTCCCCCGGTATGTTCCGCAAGTCCACGCTGACTTACCGACCGCCGCGCATCGAAGAGTACCTGGAGGGCCTGCGTGCCCGCCAACAGGCTGCCGAAGCCGCAGAAGCTACCCATACGGCAGTATCTAGCGAGCAGGCACCTGTTGAAGAGTTGCTCGTGTTTGCCCAGTCCTTGCCGAGCGCACCCGCAGCTCCCAAGCCGAGTGCACCGAAGCCCGCTGCACCGGAACCGGGTGCACCGATGACTGCCGCACCCGCCCCGAGCACTCCGGCAGCAGAACCGGTAGCCGCCGCACCTCGCGGCGTTACCGCCGAGGACCGCGAACGCAACTACCGACTGCGCCCGAGCCTGCGTGCCCGCCTCGAACGCGAAAACATTAGCGAAGAGCTCGTGCGCACCATCCTGCGCGACGGCGAAGCGGAACGCATCAACGATTGGACCATTCGCTTCACGCACGACGACTACCGGGTTGACGTGAACACCGCCTCCGCAGAAGTTATTACCGTCATTGACGAATACGACGCCGACTACAACGAGGCGGCGCAGGCTTCCCTGGCGCAGGGCGAATACACCTCGCTCAACGCCCTGGAACTCGAGTTCAGCGAGCGCGCTCGCACCTTCTTGAAGAAGAACCCGCCGTTCGTTTTCGATCTGATGCTTCAGGCGCTGAGTAGCCCCGAGAGCGTGCGCATGGCTGAAGGCTGGACCCGCATCTACGCGGCACAGGGTCTGGAGATCGCGGTTTCGCCCGATGAGCGGACCGTTCTGGCTCTGGCGAAGACCCCGGATTTCCATGTTCTGCACGCGGAGAACCTGCGCAAGGTGCAGCTCGAGGAGCTCAGCAACACCCTGGCGAAACAGGCAGAAGATAAGGCAGCCCAGGCAGAAAACACCACCGAGGAGGAGAAATAATGTCCGCTAAGCAGATCACTATTCCTCTCGAGGTGTATGTTCGCCTGCAGGAGCTTGCCTCCCTCGCCGCCTATAGCTACCGGGACAATCAGGGCTCCGAAGAGAGCACGGCAAGCGATAAGCCGTGGGATTTGCTCTCCAAGGACGGCGCGTCCCTACTCGATGAGAACGGCGCGCTCAAGCCCGAAGCGGCAGAGCTCTACTTCACCCTCCTACCGCTCATTGCCCAGGAATTCGTAGAGCAGCAGCAGGCACTCGTGGACGCATACCGTCAGGCACCCAAGCCCGCCGCCGCACGCGCCAAGATTCGCCCCTCCAACCAGCGCCTCATCCCGCTGACCGAGGTGCCGCTGGAGAACCAGCGTATTGCCGCGCGCATCGAGAAGGAATTCTACGGCGAGGTGCCGCCGCGCCGCCGTATCTACGGCGTGCTCCCGGGCGTGATGGACTATATGATGCGCCACGGTCTCACCTACGAGCTACTGCTGGACATCATCGAATCGCCCGCAAGCACCGTGGTTCAAGAGAGCGCGCAGGAGAACCGTTACGGCCGCGAAGTCACCCTCTACACGCATGAAGAGGAAGGCTACCAGGTGGTGCTCAACCCCCTGACTGCCGAAGTGCTCGCGCTGCGCCCGCTGCAGGCTCTGGCGGGAGGCTACCAGCTCTCCCCCGATGCTCAGGCACAGCTGAAGGCGCTCGGTCTGACCGGCGAGTACATTGCCCGCATCCTGGATGAGGCTGAGGACCGCTGCCCAATTCCCGGCAGTAGCCGCACCGTGTACTCGCTCAACGGCTACCAGGTGGAGTTCTCGCACTCCGACCAGCAGGTAATCCGTATTAGCCGCGGCGCCGCGCCCAGCCGTAACCCCTTCGAGTCGCAGCCGAGGATGAGCGGCACAAAGAGGCAGCGCGGCCGCAAGATCCCGCACGATGTGGATGCGTTCGTGCAGCTGTTGCAAGAGCACGGCTTCACCATCACCATGGGCGGTAAGCACTACGATATTCGCCACGAGAAGCTGGCTCCGGGTCAGAAGGCGGTCACCTCGGTGACTCCGTCGGATTCGCAGCGTTGGCACCTGAACTCGGCACGCCAGATCCGCAATACCTTCGGTATCGACCTGCGCTACGCCGACCCGCGCGATAGCGTACGCGGTATTGTGCGCGGCCCCGGGCGAAGCATCCAGAATGCCGATAACCAAAGCGCAGAAAAGCAGGACGCCGAGAAGACTGTGGAGAAGGAATCAAAGTAGGTCTTCGTCACCGTTGAGGCGCCTCTGCGTGCCGGTTCTTTATACTGCCCCCAGCATGTCTTTGCATCTGGGGGCAGTATTCATTAGCACCAATATCCCGCATTGTCAGGGCAATACGGGGTAGACTGGGGGCAATACATACATGCTATTCAGCATAAAAATTAATATGCGTTCCCGTGATATGCGTGACGGTAGGGTTGGGGATGCGCCACAAAGTACGGTGATTAACAGCCCCTACCTCTACAATAGAAACGCATCACTACAGAAGAAGGAGAACGCATGGGCGTAACGATTAAGGTCACTGACGAAGCAGGCGTAAACTACGACATTCAGTGGGAAGACCACCACACCCTCCTGGAAACCCTCCAGGCTAACGGTGTGCCGGTCCTCGCAACCTGCGGTGGTAACGCATCCTGCGCTACCTGCCACGGCTTCATCGACCCCGAGCACTTCGAAGCTTCCGGTGAGCGCACCGAAGCTGAGCAGGACCTGCTCGACATGGTCGATGACGTCGCCAACGAGTACTCCCGCCTGTGTTGCCAGGTCGAGTACGCCCCCGGTATGGACGGAGCAGAAATCCAAATGCAGGCGGCGATGTAATCATGTTTAAATCGGCTCAGGTACTCGCATCAACCACCCTCCTCTGCGGCGTGCTAGCGCTCAGCGGATGCGGCGCGTCCCAGGCCGGTCAGGAAGCTGAAGGCACCTCGGCGCAGCCGAGTGCTTCGGCTTCGGTCAAGCCCGGCACGATTCGAGTAGCCTCCGACGGGGCTACCTCTTCGGTGACCCCGGGCTCTATTACCGTGGTGAACTCTCCCGAGGCGGAGAACCACGGCTCTTCCTCTGATCACTCCGAGTCTTCTTCCCACACCGAGACTCACGAGTCGAAGCAGAACTCTGACTCTCATTCTTCTGGGTCCTCCCACGAGGGTTCCGAGCAGAACAAGTCAGACGACTCTGCAGATTCTCAGCAGGATTCCCAGAGGAGCTCAAACTCGTCTTCGCAATCGGGTTCTAACTCTTCGGGTGACTCGTCGAACTCCTCTGGTTCCTCGAACTCGTCGAATTCTTCCAACTCCTCGAATTCCTCGAGCTCTTCAGAGAAGTCCTCTAACTCCTCCAACAACACTGCTGAAGGCCCCGGCCAGTGCGATCTGGACGACCTGAACATTTCGGTGTCCATTGGAGAAGGCTCCCCCGGCGCCCGAAACTACACCCTGTACTTCCAGAACTCCTCGAATTCTTCTTGCACCCTGCGCGGTTACCCGCGTGTGGTGCATGCTGGTCCTTCGGGAACCTGGGTCGGCCGTGAGGCATCCACCTCTGATGAGTACATGAACTCTGCGGGCGTGACCCTCAACCCCGGCGATAGCACCACCGCGGTACTGCGTTCGGTGTACCCGGCACGCTTCGGTGACGCATGTGGTAGCCGCCCGGTTCAGGGCTTCCTGGTGGGTCTTCCCTCCGGTTCCGGTGGCGTGATTGTTCCGCTGGATACGACCGCGTGTTCCTCGTCTGTTCCGCAGCTGTCGGTGGGTCAGTTTGGTGCCCGCTAACGCGGCATTTCAGGGTTAAGAAACCGGCGCGTATAACGCACATATAGTTCAAGGGCGGTTCCCCGTGATGGGGAACCGCCCTTGAGCTGTCTATAAGTCTGAATCTAGGGTTTAGCTTTAGTCATACCATAGCTGCGCGCTCTTAGAGGGAGCGAGCAACCTCATCGTGGCTGAAGCGTGCACCGCGCGGGTATGCGGGAGCCTCGCCGTGACCGAGGTTGACGATCAGGAAGGGGATCTCTGCGTTGTCCGCGAAGAATTCCTTCTTGATGCCGGCGAAGTCTGCGCCGGTCATGGGGCCAGCGTCCAGGCCGAGGGCGCGGATTGCGGTAATGAAGTAACCTGCCTGCAGGTGAGCGCTCAGCTCAGCGGCGGGGGTAGCAAGCTCCTCGGTGGTGTAGAAGCCCTTGATGAAGCCGGCAGCGTTGGGATTGAAGGTGTCGGCGTGCTCTACCCAGTTTGCGTCTGCGGAGAGGATTGCGGTCACCGGTGCCGCCTGGGTCTTTGCCTTGTTGCCGTCTGCCAGGTGTGCGACGAGGCGCTCGCGTGCCTCGGGGCTCTTGACCCAGGTGATGCGCAGGGGCTGGCTGTTGAAGGCGGTGGGGCCGTAGTAGGTCAGTTCCTGGATGCGGCGCAGCTGCTCGTCGGTGACGGGCTCCTCGGTGAAGGAGGAGACGGTGCGCGGCTCATGGAAGAGATTGATGAGCTGTTCGTCGTTCAGGCGGGTCATGGTGAGGCTCCTTTGTGTTGTTCTCTCAGTCAATTACTTTACGGGTAAAACATTACATACTCTGTAGAGACACTGTCAAGCACATCTTCCTCCCCCAACCCCCAACAATTCAAGAGGCGAACACCATAAACCCCGCCATAATAGATACATGACCGACGCACTCTCCCACCTCTCCGCCCCCGTACGCGACTGGTTCCGCGCCACCTTCAGTGCACCCACCGCCGCCCAAGAAGGCGCCTGGGAGAGCATCCGCAACGGCAACAACACCCTCATCATCGCCCCCACCGGCTCTGGCAAAACCCTCGCCGCCTTCCTCTGGGCACTCGACGCCCTACACCGCGAACACGAAGCCGGAACCGCAGGCGGCACGCGCATCCTCTACATCTCACCCCTCAAAGCACTCGGCGCCGACGTCGAACGCAACCTACGCGCACCACTGACTGGAATCACGCGCCTGAGCGGAAACAACACGGGCGAACCGAACATCAGCGTGGGTGTGCGCAGCGGCGACACCCCCGCACGCGAACGCCGCCAACTCATCAGCAACCCGCCCGACATTCTCATCACCACCCCCGAATCCCTCTACCTCATGCTCACCAGCGCCGCCCGCAACACCCTCGCGGGCGTCACCACCGTGATCGTGGACGAGATCCACAACCTCGCCGCCACCAAACGCGGCGCACACCTGGCGGTCTCCCTAGAACGCCTCGACGCGCTCCTCGAAAAGCCCGCGCAGCGCATTGGGCTCTCGGCAACCGTCGAAAACCCGGAGGCGGTCGCCCGGTTCCTCGGCGGCATTCAGCCGGTAACCATCATGAGCCGCCCGGTCGCCAAAGAATTGGACCTGCGCCTGAGCGTGCCCGTACCCGATATGGCGGCACTCGGAGGCGCCAACGACTACGGGCAGGGGCTCTACGCGCCCTCAGAGATGCAGGGAGGCGGAGGCTCAGCTTCTACGAGCTCGCCGGTAAGTGCGGCGCAACCTATCTCTAGTGCAGCAAGCACCCCGGCGAGCGCTCCCTACACGCTCGAAGATGCCATTGGCGTGTTCCCCGGACAGGAAGCCGCGCAAGAAACCGGGCAGGCAAACCCGGAGCGACAGGGCGATACCGCCGCGCCCAAAAATACGCTCACCATCCCAGAAGAGGCATTGCTAGAAGGGGCACTGCACGAAAAGGCGCTGCGAGACGCCCCCGATAGCGAGCGCCCCGAGACCTCCATCTGGCCGCGTGTGCAGGAGCGCATCGTCGACCATATTGAGAACAACCGTTCTACGATTGTTTTCGTTAACTCGCGTGGACTAGCGGAAAAGCTCACCGCGGCACTCAACGATATTCACCTACACCGCGTGCTCGCAAAGCAGGGCATCAGCCCCGAAGACTACGCGGCAGGCATCTGCGACATCGCCGAGGTGCCACCGCTCGCCCGCGCGCACCACGGCTCCGTATCCAAGGAACAGCGCACCCTCATCGAGGAAGCGCTCAAGGGCGGAACCCTACGCTGCGTGGTCGCCACCAGCTCCCTGGAGCTGGGCATCGACATGGGCCACGTGGACCTCGTGGTTCAGGTGGCGGCGCCTCCATCGGTTGCCTCCGCACTGCAGCGCGTGGGCCGCGCCGGACACCGCGTGGGCGAAATTTCGCGCGGATTCTTCTACCCCAAGCACCGCGGCGACCTGCTCGGTGCAACCGTCACCCTCGCCGGAATGCGCAGTGGAACCCTCGAGCCGCTTGCCATCCCCACCAACCCCCTGGACGTACTCGCGCAGCAGACCGTCGCCGCCTGTGCGTTGGGCCCCATCAGCGTGGACTCCTGGTACGAGGCGCTACGCCGCAGCGCGCCCTACGCCGAACTGCCGCGCGCCCTCTTCGACTCCGTACTCGAAATGCTCGCCGGACGCTACCCCTCCGACGAATTCGCCGAACTGCGCCCGCGCATCATCTGGGACCGCACCCCCACCGAGGAAGCCCCCTCCGGCAGTATTGAGGGCCGCCCGGGTGCGCAGCGCCTCGCCGTCACCAGCGGCGGCACGATTCCCGACCGCGGGCTCTTCCCCGTCTACCTGGTCAGCGGCGATGAGGAGCGCGGCCCCAAGCGTGTGGGTGAGCTCGATGAGGAAATGGTGTACGAATCCCGTGCCGGCGAGGTCATCACCCTCGGCGCGAGCAGTTGGCGCATTGAAGAAATTACGCACGACTCGGTGCGGGTCTCCCCCGCACCCGGTCAGCCCGCGCGCCTGCCCTTCTGGCACGGCGACCGCATGAGCCGCCCCTACGCCCTGGGCGTGCAGACGGGTGCGTTCACGCGCGCCCTCTCCAGCCTGGACGCCACCGATAGCGCCGCCGCCCGCCAGCAACTCGAACAGCTCGGACTGGACACCTGGGCGGTCGACAACCTGCTCGCCTACCTGCGTGAGCAGCGCGAATCCACCGGGGCGGTCCCCTCCGACACCCGCATGATTGTGGAGCGGCACCGCGACGAACTGGGCGATTGGCGCGTGGTCCTGCACTCGCCGCTCGGCTACGGGGTGCACGCACCCTGGGCGCTGGCGGTACGCGCCCGCATTGAGGAGCGGTACGGGGTGGACTCCTCCGTCATGGCGAGTGATGACGGCTTGATTCTGCGCCTGCCCGCCATGGAGGATGTGCCGCCCGGCGCTGATCTGTTCCTTTTCGACCCAGACGAGCTGGAGGCGATTGTCACCGAACGTGTGGGCGATTCTGCGCTTTTTGCATCTCGGTTCCGTGAGAATGCGGCGCGTGCCCTGCTGTTGCCGCGCCGTGATCCGGGTAAGCGCACCCCGCTGTGGCAGCAGCGTCAGCGTGCGGCGCAGCTGCTGGGTGTGGCGCGTAAGTACCCTGATTTTCCGGTGCTTTTGGAGACGGCGCGCGAGTGTCTGCAGGATGTGTACGATGTTCCGGCGCTGGTTCAGGTGCACCGTTCGTTGCAGTCTCGGGCGGTGTCCATGCTGGAGGTTGAGACGAACGACCCTTCGCCTTTTGCGCGCACCCTGCTCTTTGAGTACGTTGCCGAGCACCTCTACGACGGCGATGCGCCCGCCGCCGAACGTCGCGCCGCCGCGCTGTCGCTGGACCCGGCTCTGCTGGCTGAGTTGCTGGGTTCGAGCGGTCTGCGCGACCTGCTGGATCCGGCGGTTCTGGTGCAGACTCAGCAGCGTCTGCAGCGCACGGGTGAGCGTTACCGCGCCTGCGGTGTGGAGGGCGTGGCGGATCTTTTGCGCCAGCTGGGTCCGTTGAGCGCGCGGGAGTTGAGTCTGCGCTTGCGGGCTGACAACCCGCGGGCTGAATCTGCGGCGCACGGTTCTCAAGATTTCGGCGAGTCCGAGGACTCTGAAAACTACAGCGAAGAGTCCGGCGAGGAGTACGGCGCGCACGCCAGCACGACTGAGGCGCATGCCCTGGCGGAGGAGCTGGTGCGCTCGCGCCGTGCGTTCTCGTTCATGGGAGCTGCCGACGGTTCCGCCGAGCCGCAGCTGTACTATGCGGTGGTTGAGGATGCCGCGCGTCTGCGCGATGGGCTGGGCATTATGCCCGCCGCGGCGCTTCCTACTTCCCTTTTGGAGCCGGTCGAGGAGCCTTTGGAGGATCTGGTCTCTCGCTATGCGCGCACCCATATTCCCTTTACGGCGCAGCAGGCGGCGGGGCATTTTTCGCGCCTGACCCCGGTGGGTGTGGGCGTGCTGACTCCGGTGTTGCAGCGTCTTCAGCAGCAGCGCCGTCTGAGCTCCGGCGAGTTCCTGCCCGAGGTACTGCGCACTCCCGGGTCTGCCGGTGTTGAGTGGGTGGATGCGCAGGTTTTGCGCACGATTCGTGCCCGTTCTCTGGCGGCGTTACGTGAGGAGATTGAGCCGGTATCGGCGCAGGTCTATGGTGTATTTCTACCCTCGTGGCAGAACGTTCGTTCTTTATCCGTGCGGGTTGCGCAGACCCTGCCGGAGGCGAGCGCCTACGGTGCGTTCATGCCCTCCCGCCGCGCCGCCACGGTGGTGGGCGAGAGGGTGGCACCCCTCGGCTCGGCAGCACCCAACCCGATGGCACTCACCCCGATAGCAGAGCACGGCGCAGAACATACGGGACAAGATTCCGCCTCCGCCACGGAGGATCTGCTCACCGCCATCGACCAGCTGGCGGGTGTGCGCGTACCGGCTTCCGCGCTGGAGACGCTGATTCTTCCGGCACGCGTGCCCGGCTACCAGCCGCACATGCTGGACGAGCTTATGGCAAGCGGCAGGGTGTTCTTCACCGGCGCCGGGCAGCTCGGCGGCGGTAGCGCGCAGAAGTCTGACGGCTGGATTCGCCTGCACTTGAGCGAGAGTTCCTCGCTGACCCTGGGTGAGGACTACCCGGAGCAGCTGTTGCGCGCGGAGAACCCTGAGCTCTGGGAGGCACTGCAGGCTCCGGGCACGCTCGAGCACGCCATCTATGAGGCGCTGGCTCACGGCGGCCTGTTCGTGCCGGCGCTACGTGAGCGGGTGGCGCAGCTGATGAGCGCCGCGGCACCTGCCGGTCAGATGGTGACTTTCCCGGATACGGCGGAGATTTCGGCGGCTCTGTGGCGTCTGGTGTGGGCTGGTGCGGTGACGAACGATAGTTTCGCGCCGGTTCGGGCGATGCTGGCGGGTGTCCGCAGTGCGCATCCGACTCCGGCGGCTCCTGCGCGTCTGACGCGGGTGGGCCGCCGTGGTGCGGGGCGTATTGCGGCGGCGCGCGCCTCCATGGGTAACGGCTTGACGGGCGGTTACGGCGCTGATAGCTACAGTTCCAGCGGCTACTCTGTGCCTGCCGCCGGGCGCGGTCTGCGTTCCCTCCACAGTCATTCCCTCCGCGGCGGGTTCCATGCCGCTGCTCCCACCGTTGCCCCGCAGGATAGCGGCCGCTTCTCGCGCGTAGACACACTACTACAGGAGCCTGTGGAGGCGACGGTTACGGCACTCGCACGCGCCGACCTACTGCTGGACCGCTACGGTGTACTGACTCGCGGGTGCCTGCAGGTGGAGGATTCTGCCGGCGGGTTCTCGCAGCTGTACCGAATCTATTCGGCGGCTGAGGATCGTGCGCTGGTGCGTCGCGGCTACTTTATTGAGGGTTTGGGTGCGGCGCAGTTCGCCGCCCCGACGACGGTGGATCTACTGCGTTCTACCGCCGATAGCCTCAGTATTCCCGCAGGTCCGCAGGGTTTTGATGCGACACAGGGTTTTGGTGCGACACAGGGTTTTGGTGCGAGCGCCTACACCCCGCAGCGTACTGATACCGAGCAAGTGTACGGCACATTCACGGTGACCCTGCTGGCGGCGACCGACCCGGCGAACCCGTACGGTGCGGCGCTGAGCTGGCCCGCGATTCCCTCCTTTGCACACGAAGGCGAGGGCACCGTGAAGCACCGTCCGGCACGCAAGGCGGGCGCCTGCGTGGTACTGGTGGATGGCGCCCCGGTGCTGTACGTGGAGCGCGGCGCGAAGACCCTGCTGGCGTTCACAACCGACCCGATACTTCTGGAGGCGGCGGCCCCCGCCCTGGCGCGCCTGGTGTCCGCCGGTGGTGCGGAGAAGATTTCGGTGGAGAAGGTTAACGATGTGGAGCTTTTGGGCACGCATACCTTGAGTGTCTCCGGCGGCGAGGTTATGGAGCATCCGGTGGAGGCGCTGCGTGCGGCACTGCAGGCGCAGGGGTTCTACGCGACGGTTCGTGGCCTATCACTACGCCGTTCCATTTAGCCGAACCGAGCCTCAAGCTTAGCCTCAGAGTAAAACTATTTTCTTCAACCTCAACCTGAGCATTATAATGCCCCGCACCCTCACGGAAGGGGATGCGGGGCATTATGTTTCCCTACTCACGAACCGGGTGGTGTTCCCGGAGTCCACCACGTCGCAAGCGGCGTAGCGGAGGAATAACCGCCCGGATGTCCACGTCATCTTTGCCGTGGAGCACATAACCAAACATCGGAGCGGGAAGTCCTACGCTGACCTGTTACCTCTTAGGGTGACAGGTGGCTAGTAGCCGCCGGTGAGGGTGTCAACGGCACCCAGGCACAGGTCGATAGCTTCTTCGAGCCCGAGCCCGCGGGAGCGAACGGTGCGCTGATCGCGGGGGTTGAGCTGCACGACGTGCATGGCGAAGTAGTCGACGAGCTGCAACCAGCCTCCGAGGATGACGCGAGTGCGGTCATTAATCGGCATGCCGGTGCGTTCAAGCATCCATTCGAGGTAGTCGGTAGGGTTGTTCGGGAAGTCCTCCCCACCGGGGGTGGGAACGCCGGCTACAACGAGGAAATACGTGCGTAGCGCATTGCGCAACGCCTCTTCGGGGTTTTCGTGATGCTCGCCCAGGGCCTCAAGGACTGCGTTGGCTTCGCGTCGGGTGACAGCGGCCGCCAGGGAGTCCTTGCCGGGGAAGTAGTGGTAGAGCAGGGCGCGGGTAATGCCTGCATCGCGGGCGATAGCGCTCATGGAGGCACCGAGCACGCCGCGGCGAGCGAAATGCTCTGCAGCGATTTTCAGAATTTGCTCTTCGCGTTCGTGCGGCTCCATACGCAGGGCACCGGTGCGAGGCTCCGCATTCTTTTGTGAATGTTCCATAACCTCTCCTATCGCATTTTCCGGTGCTTTGGAATTGTCCGATTGCACCGCTGTATTTGGGGGTGTTCCTTTAACCTCTGCATCCTTGCGCTGTTTCTGTCCCATTTCGACCCCTTCGTTCGAAATATCGAACTTCTGTGTCTTAATCGTACCGCTTTAAGGCTACTTTCAGCCTTTATTAAGGCGTTTATGACGTAGGGTGCCCAGGTTAGCATGTCTTTAATTGCTTTACATCTTTTATACTTAGAAAAACCAAAGGGGCTAAATTGAGGGTTATTGATTTATGATTTGACAGCATTTTCGAAAATACCGCACTTAAACGCTATTTTTTGTAAAATTAATGTAGTTTTTTTAAATTAAATGTCCAATAATTTCAAAAATTTGTGAAGTTTTCGTTTTCTGTTCCACATATTCACACAAACATTCATGAGTGTCAGACAAAACTGTCTTCCGCAACCCCACACCCAAGCCCACGGTAATATTTCCACCGGCACGTAGCTCAGCCCAACTCACTCAGTACGCCTCCAGCTTGCCTCCGAACCTACCCCGCCCAGGCGGTAGAGTAGAGCCATGCCCGCACAGAACACCGCACGCCCGCAGCCTATCGCACGCCCCGATACACAGCAGGGAATACAGCCCGCCTATCAGGCAAAGCCTGCACGCCGCACGCATCGCCGTCTGCTGGCCCCTCCGCTGGCTCAGAAGAACGGTATCGACCCAATTCAGCTGATCCTGCCGCGCGTGGAGGAGCTCCCCGCCGAGCTCGCCCCGAGCAACACTGCACCGAACAACACCACCCCGAACAATACGGCTCCGGCAACCATTGCGGATTACCTGATTGCGCGCTTCTACCCGAACGACCCGCAGATTATTCACGCCCGCTTTAATACCGGTGAGGTGCGTCTGGACGACGGCACGATCCTGACCGGCGATAGCCCCTATATGCCGGGTGAGCGCATCTGGTATTTCCGTGAGCTTGCGGATGAGCCGCAGCTACCCTCCGACATGCCGGTGCTCTACGAGGATGAGCATGTGCTGGCGATTGATAAGCCGCATTTTCTGCCGACCACCCCGCGCGGTTCCTATATTGCGCAGACCGCGCTGACCAAGCTGCGGGTGCGTGAGCAGAACCCGCTGCTGATTCCGATTCACCGCCTGGACCGCCCGACCGCGGGTGTGCTGCTTTTTGCCAAGACCGTTGAGGCACGCCGCCCCTTCCAGATGATGTTTCAGCACCGTCAGGTGTCAAAGACCTACCGTGCCGTGGCGCCGGTTCCCGCCGATGCTGCCGCCGCCGAGCAGGCGTTGAGTGCGGAGGGGCTGCAGGTGCGTTCGCATATTCAGAAGATTCGTGATCAGCTGCAGGTTCAGCAGCTTTCTGAGCAAGAGTGCGCGGCGCAGGGTGTGGAGCCGAATACGCTGACGACCGTGAAGATTCTGCGGACTTTCACTCCGAGTGCGCAGGCGGTTGAGGGGTGGCGCGCGGAACCGAATAGAGAATGGGCGCTCTATGATTTGGCGCCTCACACCGGCAAAACGCACCAGCTGCGGGCGCATCTGAATATGCTCAGCTCCCCCATTCTGGGCGATGTGCTCTACCCGCAGGTGCTACCCGACGCGCCAGACCGCCCGGAGTACCCGCTGCAGTTGCTGGCGTACAGTCTGCATTTTGAGCATCCCATCACCGGCGAGCGAGTGGATTTGTACAGCGGGCGTTCGCTGACTGCCGCCTCCTAACTGGTTTTTGAATGGCGTTCACCCCGTTCCCTGCGGTGCATCTTCTCGGCGGTCTCTCGAAAAGGAATCACACCCGAGAGCCCGCCCACAGCATCCGGGCGCTCAGAGGGCAAAAAGTGGGATAATTCAGACGTAATACTTCACCGCAACTACAGAGGGTCCATGAATTCCCAGCCGTCTTCCCACAACGCGCAGTCTCTGGAGTCGATTAGCGAGTACGCCGAGCGCACCTCCTCGCATGCCGCTGCCGCAGCCGCCAGCGTCACCGACACCTTCGTGCACCGTATTCTTGGCGTTCCCGGCGCCCTCATCGGTTCGGTGCAGGTGCCCGACCCGCGCCCGCTGAGCCAGCGCCTGAACGCTTGGCACTACTGGTGGCAGGCGCACCTGCTGGACTGTGTGATTGATGCCGGTCAGCGTCACCTGCGCGAAGGCGATATTACTGCCGCCCAGGAGCAGCTGCACCGCGCCCGCGCACTATTGCGCGGCATTAACGTGCGTAATTACGGCCGCTTCGCAAACGACTACTTTGACGATATGGCGTGGCTGACCCTCGCGGTGGGCCGCATGAACTCCTTCTGCATTGAGCTGACCGGCGCGAATGATGTTGCCGCCCAGGATGCTGGCGCGGCCCTCTTTGAGCAGTTGGCGAAGGGTTTCTCCCCGGTGGGTGGCATGAGTTGGCGCAAGTCCAAGCGTGATTTTGTGAATGCTGCGGCGACCGCGCCGACTGCTCTGGCGTATGTGCGTGCGGGCGACCCGAAGACTGCCGCCGCGCTCATGGATTGGATGAACGAAACCCTCTGGGATGCAGAACGTTCGCTCTATATTGATGGCGTGAACGTGCGCGGCGACGAGTACGAGTACGAGCGCGGCGAATTCACCTACAACCAGGGAACCGCCCTGGGCGCCCTGCTGAGCCTCGCCGCATCCGGTGTGCCCTGCGAGGTGGACCCCGCAGAACGCGCCGAGCGCCTCATCGTCGGCATCGTCAAGCACATGACCGAAGAGGTGGAGTTCCTCTCCGGTGCGCGCCGCCGCATCCTCATCTCTCACGGCGACGGCGACGGCGGCCTGTTCACCGGCATTCTCGTGCGCTACCTGGGCATGGCGGCATCCTCGCCGCTGCTTAGTGATGAGGCGCGAGCGCTCGCCTCGACCCTGGTGTACTCGACCGCACGCGCCCTGTGGGAGGGCCGCCGCGAGTTCGACCCCGACCTGCCGATGAATGAGTACGGCATTGACCCGAATGAGATTCGCGGTAAGGCGCTCGTGCAGTTCTCCCCGCGATTCACCGAGCCGATGAGCAAGGTTGTGAAGCCCGGCGCGCCGGTGGAGCTGTCCGCTCAGGTGCAGGCGTGGACTATTTTTGAGACGGCGGCGCGTCTGGCGCATGCGCGGTACCTCGCCTCCCACAGTTTCTAAAGTACGGCTTCTAAAACCCTGCTGTTCTTTATCCCCAGCCCTAATCTTCTCCCAGCGGTGCGTTCTCCCAGCAGCGCAGAAGGTTAGGGCTGGATTCATTGCGGGGGCGTACACACGGGCGTACGGTGAGTTTTATGTTTGCACCAGAATCACAACAGGTCACTGCCAGCCCGAACGCTAACACCATTTTCATGGTGTGGAAGTTCAAGGAAGACATCAGCCAGGATGCGCTCGTTGAGGGGTTCCAGAACCTCTGCGGGCTCGTTATTAACCTCAACCACACCGCCGCGAACCGCTACTCTCCCGAGAACGCCAGCGTTGTGCTGGGTATCAGCCACAGCGCGTGGCTGACCCTGGATCTGCCCAAGCCGCTGCCGCAAGAGCTCGTGGAGTTCGAGGAGATTAGGGGCCATAAGCACACCGCTGTGTCCACTCCCGGCGATTTGCACTTCCATATCCGCGCGACTCAGCCGTCCGTCGCCTACGATATGGCGTCCGCTATTACCGCGGCACTGCGCGATATTGCTGAGGTACTGGATGAGGTGCACGGCTTCCGCTACTGGGACGGCCGCTCCATCATCGGTTTTGTCGACGGCACCGAAAACCCGCAGACCCCCGCGGCACGCGAATACTTCGGCATCATCGGTGACAGCGACCCCATGTACAGGGGCGGCAGCTACCAGTTCGTGCAGAAGTACATCCACGACATGACCGCGTGGAACGCCCTGCCCGTTGCCGAGCAGGAGAAGGTCATTGGCCGCTCCAAGCACGACGACATCGAGATGAGCGAGGACGAGAAGCCCGCCAACTCGCACTCCGCTATCGCCAATATCGGTGACGACTTCAAGGTTATTCGCGACAACATGCCCTTCGGCACCGTGGGTAACAACGAGCTGGGCACCTACTTCATCTGCTACGCCAGCACCTTCTCGACCGTCCGGAAGATGCTCATGAACATGTTCACCGGCGTGGATGGCGCCAACTACGACCGTCTGCTGGATTTCAGCACTGCGGTGACCGGCACCCTCTTCTTCGTGCCGACTGTGGATATGCTCGGCGACTTCGCCGGCTAAGGCGAGCTAAACCCAGCTACCCTCAGCTAAATTCTCGTGACCCCCGCCTCCGGCAAGAGAGGCGGGGTTTTCCGGGAGGCTAGGGTGTAGACATTCAGACGGAAAGCAAACAATCGAGAGAAGAATGAGCGTTCTAGATAATTCTTTCCCTACCGAGGACTTTGGCTTCACCATCACCAGCCGCCTGGCGGACACCGCCTCCCCCAGCGCTGAACGTGTAGAAGCCAACGGCGGACAGTTCCGCGGACGCACCGGTGTCATCACCACCCCGCACGGACAGATCCAGACCCCCGCCTTCACCCCCGTGGGCACCAAGGCAACCGTCAAGGCGGTCCTGCCCGAATCCATGAAGGAGCTCGGCGCTCAGGCTCTGCTCTCCAACGCCTACCACCTGTACCTGCAGCCCGGCCCCGAAATCCTCGACGCGGCAGGCGGCCTGGGCGCATTCATGAACTGGGACGGACCCACCTTCACCGACTCCGGCGGATTCCAGGTCATGAGCCTGGGCTCCGGCTTCAAGAAGGTTATCGATATGGGTACCGTCGCGGACGCTAAGGGCGCCGACGGCCGCCCCCTCGGCGATGACGACGTGGCGAAGGGCAAGGAACGCCTCGCCCACATTGACGACGACGGCGTGAACTTCAAGTCGCATATTGACGGCTCGATTCACCGCTTCACTCCCGAGGTGTCCATGCAGGTTCAGCACCAGATTGGTGCCGACGTCATGTTCGCCTTCGACGAGCTGACCACCCTGTACAACTCCCGCGGCTACCAGGAGGAGGCGCTCGAACGCACCCGCCTGTGGGCGCTGCGCTGCATCGCTGAGCACCAGCGCCTCACCGCAGAGCGTGTGGGCAAGCCCTACCAGGCGCTGTTTGGCGTGATTCAGGGTGCCCAGTACGAGGACCTGCGCCGCAAGGCCTGCCAGGACCTCGGTTCCATGCCCTTCGACGGCTTCGGCATCGGTGGCGCGCTCGAGAAGGAAAACCTCGGCACCATCGTGCGCTGGTGCGCCGAAGAGCTGCCCGAGTCCAAGCCCCGCCACCTGCTCGGCATCTCCGAACCCGACGACATCTTCGTCGGCATCGAGAACGGCGTGGACACCTTCGACTGCGTCTCCCCCACCCGCGTGGCGCGCAACGCCGCCGTCTACTCCCCCACCGGCCGCTACAACATCACCAACGCGCGCTTCAAGGCGGACTTCTCGCCCATCTACGAGGGCTGCGACTGCTACACCTGCACCCACTACACCCGCGCTTACCTGCGTCACCTCTTCAAGGCGGACGAGCGTCTGGCGGCAACCCTCGCTTCCATCCACAATGAGCGTTTCATCGTGCGCATGGTAGACGACGCCCGCGAAGCCATCAAGGACGGCACCTACTTCGAGTACCGTGACGAATTCCTCGGCAACTACTACTCCGGCAAGAAGCCCTAAACCCGCTCTTCAACCCGCTTAAGGAGAACCCTATGAGCATCACTCATGTTCCCGATGAGGAGCTTCTCGTCTTCGACCACGAGATCGCAGCCCCGGTCGAGGACGTCTTCGGCGCCTACCTGGACCCCGAACTGCTGGTCCGCTGGTACGGCCCCGCCGGCTGGCACGTGCGCCCCACCGACGTTGTCGTGGAGCCTGTCGTCGGCGGCATGCAGCGCCTGTCCATGATCAACGAGGTTGACCCCTCGGTGTCCTGCATTCTGCAGAGCCGCTTTTTGAGCATTGAACCGTTCAAGGAGCTCGAATACGCCGAGCAGTTGCCCGACCACCTGGGCAACCCCGGTAGCGTGCTGGTGTACCAGCGTCACCGTTTCTTCCCCGAAACCGTGATTACCGCCGACGGCGTGGGTTCCGGTACCCGCATCCTCATTGAGATTGGCCCCATGCCCGCCTCGGTTCACGAGGAGGTGCGCACCACCTGGCGTTCGACCTTCGCCCGCCTGGATGACGTACTCGCCGCCCGCGCACGTGGGGAGCTCTAAAACCTGCCGCGCCAGCTGCCTGAGATAGCTTCAAGACAAAAAGCGCCGCGTTGACGAATCATTCGTCAACGCGGCGCTTGTGTTTAACACCCGTGCCTTGCCGGGTGCACCTTCTGGGGTGTGCCCTGCCGGGTGGGAGTCGTAAACTAGTTGGTCAGCTTCACGGTAATGACGGTGCTGCCACCATCCAGGGACACGCACTCGGGGGTCGCACGATTCGCACCGTCGCCCGGCTTCCAGTAGCAGCGCGCCGACATGACGGTACGCTCACCATTCGCCTTATCGGTCACCTCGGCGGGGTTCTGCACCACAAACTGGCGGATCAACTCACGCGCAAACAGGCAATCCACCGCACCGGAAGCCACCTGAACCGTAGCGTTGTGCTTCAGGTAGCCGGTAGCGTCCATGCTGCCGCAGCTACCGCCCGCAGACTGAACATCCGAGCTGGACAGGCTCGCGGTGCTCGACGCCTTCGCCACCGCGCTCGCCGAAGTATTCGCCTTAGCCGATGCGGAGGGGCTCGACGCTGCGCTCGCCTGAGCAGTCGTTGCCGGGCTTGCGGTGGTGATGGTTCCGGGGCTCACGGTAGCCACCGCGGTGGGGGTGTGCACGGTACCGGCAGTCGGGGTGCTTTCAGTGACCGTTGCGGTGCGGGTGGGCGAAGGGGTCGCCTTCGCGCTCGTAGCGCTGGGGCTAGGGGTCGCGGTGGCGCTCGGGGAGGCGGTGGTAGCGCCTCCGGAGCATGCCGACAGCGCCAGCAGCAGCGTGGCACCGAGCGCTACGAGGCTGTAGCGCTTAGCGGTGCGGAGCGTAGTAGAAGAAGTCTGGGTAGAGTGCTTCTGTGCCGGATGCATGGTGACCTTTCTGCGTCATCGGTTCGGGTTCCTAACCAGTATTCTAAAGACGCTACCTGTGAGCTAGCTATACGGCATCTTAGGAACCCACAGGGTGCCCCCGCTAGGACACAGCGGGTAGAGGCACAGCGCAATAAGAGGGGCTCCCCGGCAGTGCGGGAAGCCCCTCCTTAGCTCTCTTCACAACTCACTGACAACTCATTGCCTCTAGCGCGGGTGTTTAGCCTTCGTGCCTGCCACGCACCAGAATAGTGTGCCCGTTTCCGTCATGGCAGCTTATCGAGCTATTCTCAATCTCGCCGAAACAGGTCAGCTGATTACCATCGGCAGCGGGCACAGTCACCACATCCCAGGTGTGCATCATCTTCGTGTTTGCGGTGGTGGTTTCCGCGTGCAGAGCCGAGGACCCATTCGCGGTATTCACCTCGCTAGCGCCGGTCAGGAAGTTCATGCGAGTCACCTCCACCGGACCTGCAAAAGTACGACCGACCGCACCGTTACCGTCACCGGTCTGCTCACCGGTGCGGCGCTCGCACACCAGGGTTCCATCCGCGGGGTTCAGCTCGCAGAGGGTGCGCTCGTCATCGCTCTTGAAACGGTAATAGCCGGCACCGGAATCGTAGTAGGAGGGCTCCATGAGGAAGGGAATCGGGGGAGCATCCGGGTTTTCCAGACGAGCCACAAAGGCGACATCCTCACCGATAGTGCACTCGGGGGCGCCGCGATCCTCGCGACGGTTCTCAGCCATCGCGTACTGCGGGTTCCAGTAGCAGGTGGCGTCCTGAACCTTCGCAACCTGGTGCTCGGTCAGGTTGTCGTCGGCACGCGGGGTGGTGATGTACTCGGTCAGCACGTCCAGGGCGTGGGCGCAGTCCACGGTACCGCGCAGCACCATGATTTCCGCACCAGTCTTCAGGTAGCCCTTGCGGCCAATGTGTCCGCAGCGCTCGCCGGCGGAGGCGCGTTCAGCCTCCACCTTTTCGGGCGCGCGGGGAGTGTCACCGGTGGGGGTTGCTGCCGCGACGGGGGTTGCCTTTGCATCAGCGGGTGCGGAGGAATCGGACGCCTTCGCCTCGGCGCTCTCGCTGGGGGCGGGTGCCTGAGTCTCGGTGACGGTCGGCTCGGTCTTCTTCGTCGGCGTCGGGGACGCGGTGGAGGAAGGAAGCGGGTACTTCGAGTGGTTAGCCGTACTGGAGGCGCTGGGGGTCGACGAGGAGTTTTCGCTCTGAGAACCGCCGAAGCAGCCGGTCAGAGCGAGGAGCAGGGCGGCGGCGCATCCGGTGGCGCGCATCGTGCGGCGACCCCAACCGGTGGGGTCTGCCTGAGTGTGGTGGAACGACATCGTTATCTCTCCCGGGAATGAACCTTTTGCACCCTTTGCAGAAGGTATTTAAAGCATACGCTTGACCCCGTTCAAGACCGGTTTATTACAGCGGAGCGCCGGTATCTACCCCTACTTCTGCGGCAGGTAGGAGCTCAACAGCTCACGCTGCTCGGGGCTCAGACGGGTCAAACGCCCCACAACCGAATCCCAGAACGCCAGCACGGTAAAGGCACGCACGCATTCGCAGCCGTCCACCGGGGAGAGAATCGAGTAGCCAATCCGCACGGATGCGGCGCTGACCTTCTCCACGCTCAGGCGCACGGGTACGGGCTCACCGGTGTAGGGCAGCTGAGCCAGGTAGCGGATGCCGTGCTCGGCAATAAGCGCCTGCACGCCCTCGGCAACCAGGTCGAAAAGCGGAATCGGAGGCTGCGGTGCCACGGTGGGCTTCTGCCCGGAGGAGGGCGGCGGGCCGAAGAGCGCCACACGGGCTTCTTCCATGACCGAGAGGATGGCAACGTTGTTGACGTGCCCGTAGGCGTCCATATCGCCCCAGCGTGCGGGTACGTGCACCAGCAGTTCGTCGGTGGTACCGACCTCAGAGGTGGGGGTGTTTTCGCGGTTCTTTTCGTGGCTTTGCATGGTTTTAACTCTACTCCCCCACCGCTGTGAGGCGGCTATTCGTACGAATCCGCAAGGTACAGCAAATGAATCAGCTGATAATGATTCGGGGGCTAGAAATATATTTGATAGTTAAAGCGATGAGGCTCGAAAGCTACGATGCTTTCGAGCCTCATCCAACACACAGACATTTGAACGCATACAAGATCATACGGTTCACTGTCCATGATAGACCCGTCCTGAGGGCCAACTGCATTTTTACGGTTTTATTACGAGGAATTCCAGAAATTTTCCGTATTTTTCGTTTATTACTGTGTTGGAGTCTCTGCAGGCCCCAACACCGGCCCTCCCGGCAGCTGCAGAACCTTAACGGCCCAGCTTTGCCGCAGTCTCCAGGGCATGATCAGCGTCGTACTTCATGGCGTCATACTCGGCAGTTGCCTGCTGAGCCTCCACGAAGGTCTGCTCATCAATCACGTGAGTGTGGCGGATACGAGCAAAGTACAGCAGGCTCAGCACCACAAAGTAGCCCACGCCCACAATTGCCGGAACCATAGAACCACGCACCATGAAGAGCGCAACCCACACCGCGAAGAGCAGCAGAACGCCAACCGCCGCGGTGAACTGGCCACCCCACAGGCGGAAACCATTGGTTGCAGGCTCAACACGCTTGTACACGATGTAGGCGAACAGAATCAGAACCCACACGGTCAGCGCGCACACCATAATCACAAAAATCATGGAGAGGAACGCTTCCTTCGGGCTGTACAGCGCCAGCAGAATAGCAATGACCATGCCGCTGGTCGACAGCCACACCGCACGAGCCGGAACGCCGGCACGGTTTACCTGAGCCAGCTGGCGAGGCGCCATACCGTCAGCCGCCAACGAGTGCAGCAGACGCGCACCCGCGTACAGGTTCGCGTTCGCGCTCGACAGCGCCGCGATCAGCACCACAAAGTTCACGAAGTGTGCCACACCGTGAACCCCCAGCTGTTCAAAGACCAGAACGAACGGGGATGCCTCCACAGCGTCGCCCAGACCCGATGCCGAACGCCACGGAATAACAGCCACAACAATCAGCACCGCCAGCACGTAGAAGGTCGCCAAACGAACCATCATCGCCTTAGCCGAGGAACGCACCGAACGGGAGGGGTCCTTCGCCTCCGCAGCAGAGATCGAGATCATCTCAATACCACCGAAGGAGAACATCACCACAGCCAGCGACAGCCACACCGACTGGAGGCCGTTCGGCATGAAGCCGCCGTCGTTGAAGAGGTTTGCGGTACCCACCGCGGCGTGGCCGGGCAGACCGAAGAAAATCAGGCACAGGCCCACCAGCAGGAAGGCAATAATCGAAATGACCTTAATCGAAGACAGGAAGAACTCCAGCATGCCGAAAGACTTCACACTGGTCAGGTTCAGCACAATCAGCGCCACACCAAACGCGGCAATACCCGCCCACAGCGGAAGCTGCGGCCACCAATAATTCAGGTAAGTCGCCACCGACACCAGCTCAACGCCAGCAATCAAAACAGTCGCCGTCCAGTATGCGATGCGAGTCAAAAAGCCCGCGAAGGGGCCCAGGTAGCGGGTAGCAATAGTACCGAAACCGCCGCGGACAGGGTAGCGAACCGCCATTTCACCGGTTGCCGCGCCAATCACCGAAGCGAGCGCAGAACCAATAGCGTAGGTGAGAATGACCGCGGGACCAGCCATCGCAATGGCGGTGCCCGAACCCAAGAAGAGGCCCGTACCGAGCGCGGAACCCATCACGATCATGGTCATCTGTCCGTGGGACAGAGAACGCTTCAGGGTGCGCGATCCGGCGGTCCCCGCTGCAGCGTGGCTGCGGGTATCGTCGTTGTGGGACACGAAGGTGCCTTCCGTCAGTACGCCTTAGGGGCGTGATGTGCAATGTGTGCTCGCACCCGGCTTCTGCGGCTTCTAGCCTCGTTGACGGGTACGAATAGTTAACTATTCTACGGGCACACTCACATCGCTCAGAACGGCGCCGTCTAGAGCGCAGAAGCGAAAAGGCACCGAACGGGGGTGCTCCCCCATCCGGTGCCTTCTTATGTTTTAGCCTCGCGAGGCTTTCACGCTATTTAGTGCTGTGCCGCGTTGGTGTTCTCATCGGCGTGCATAGCGTCCAAATCGGGGCGCTCATAACCGCCCTTAACCTTCGACGAGATGGCGTAGCCAATAGAAATCAGCACGAAGAAGACGATGCCGACCATGATGGATTCCTGAACACCCGAGCCGGGCAGCATGAACATTGCCGCCAGGGTCGCCAGGACACCCGCCAGAGCCAGACCTGCGGTGACGCGGCCACCCAGCACGGTGAAGGAGGAGGCGTCCTTTTGGTCCTTCTTGTACGCCTGGTAGGTCAGCAGAATCATAATCCACACGACCAGGATGCACAGGGTCACCAGCGCCATGAGCAGGGCGAAGATGTCGCCAATCTTGGCAACAGCCATCACGGTTGCCACGACAACGCCGGTGAAGGAGATGAGCAGAGCCACGACCGGTACGCCGCGCGAGGAGGTGCGGGCAGCCACTGCGGGAGCCATACGGTCGGAGCCCAGGGCATGCAGCAGGCGGGTTGCCGCGTACAGGGAGGCGTTAGCGCCAGAGAGCGCAGCAACGAGCACCACAAAGTTCATGATGTCCGCCGCGAAGGGGATACCCAGTTCAGAGAAGACCAGCACGAACGGCGACTCGGTCAGCTCCGAGTTCTGTGCGGCGGTCTGCCAGGGCACCAGGCACAGAATAATTGCCATGGACACCACGTAGAAGGTGGACAGGCGCCAAATCATTGCCTTCACGCTGGTTGCCACCGAGCGTGCCGGGTCCTTCGCCTCCGCGGCGGAGAGAGAAATCATTTCCACACCGCCGAAGGAGAACATGACAACAGCCATCGAAATCCAGATGGATGCCGGGCCGTTCGGCAGGAAGCCGCCGTCGTTCACGAGGTTTGCGGTACCCGCAGCGGTGTGACCGGGCAGACCCACGAACACCAGCAGTACACCAATCACCATGAACACGATGACGGCAGAAACCTTAATCGAAGAGAGCAGGAACTCCAGGGCGCCGAAGGACTTCACGCTCACCAGGTTCAGCACCAGAATAATCGCGCCGAAGAGAGCAACGAACACAGCCAGGGGAACGTCCGGGAACCAGTACGCCATGTAGTGGCCAACCGCCACCAGCTCAGCACCAGCCAGCGGCACGGTGCACGCCCAATACGCCCAGCGAGTCAGATAGCCGCTAAAGGGGTTCAGGTATCGGCTCGCAATGGTGCCGAAACCGCCCTGGACGGGATGACGCACGGACATTTCGCTCGCGCACGCAGCAATGGTTGCCGCAATCATCGAACCAATAGCGTAAGAGAGGATTGCGCCAGGGCCCGCAATTTTAATGGCGGAGGAGGAGCCCAGGAACAGGCCCGTACCCAGCGCCAAGCCCATTGCAATCATGGTCAACTGGCCGTGGGAGAGGGAACGATTCAACGAGTCGTTCTTCTCCGACTGCTCGGGGGTGTTCCCCTGCAGTTTAGACATAACGTATCTCTTTCTTAGACATGCTGTGTATTGAATAAAGCTGAAATGGCAATGCCGCCCAGTCGTTAGGCCGGGCGGCTCTGCACATCAGCTGTCAGGAGGTTAGCTTATGCCACGTACTCGAGTTCGTGACGCTTGAACCAACCAATAATCGGGTAGCTGATCGGCATGAGGATCACCTCGACCAGGCACTTATAGATATAGCCAATCAGTACGTAGTTGATGAATGCTTCCATGGTGTCGATACCAAGCACCGGTGCCGCAATGGAGCAGAAGATGACGGTATCAAGCAGCTCACCGACCAGGGTGGAGACAATCATACGCAGCCACAGGAAACGGCCCTTGCTTGCCTTCTTCATTGCCACCATGACCCAGGCGTTCAGGGTCTGACCGAAGAGGTAACCGAGCAGGGAGCCCACAAAAATCTGCCAGACCGGGCCGAGAACCTGCGCGAACGCCTCCTGGCCGGTGTAGAAGCTCGCAGCGGGCAGGTGCACAATCAGCAGGAAGCACAGGGCGGCAAAAGCAGCCGCGGCGAAGGACGACACAATGGCTCGGCGGGCACGCTTGAAGCCGTACACCTCAGAAAGAAGGTCGCCAATAACGTAGGCGAGCGGGAAAAGGAAGAAACCACCATCGGTGACGATGGTCGAGCCAATCAGGGGCAGCTCGAAGGGCAACGGACCGAACTCCACGCCCTTGGTTGCACCAATATTCGAAATGATCAGGATGACGCAGGATGCGCCCAGCAGCAGATCAAAGTAGCCGCGGCGACCAGCCCAGGGCACCTTGACGGTGCTCGTCTGAGCCTTAGATTCGCTAACGGGTTTAGCCATTACTTTCCCCAAGTCTTTCTTCATGCGATGTGTTTCTTCACGTAAGGCACGAGCCTTCACGCGTGGTGGTGAGCCTGCAATGCAGGGCAGGGTTCACCGGCTCGTCTGCCACCCGAGCTTATCTAATAGTACCTATATGCCGTGGCGGCGGCAGGTTTACGGACTTCGTTCAAGAGTGTGGACGCTCATGACCACCCCGCCAGCCTTCCTGACCGCACATTTACAATAAATGTATGAAGAATCTGGGCCACGGAATTCACCGCACTGAGCAGGTGGTATCCCTGCTGGGGGCGGGGCGTGCGCTACGCGCCTCGCTTCGGCGGTCGGTACGGGGTTCTTCACAGCAGGTGCGTAGGCGGCGGCACCGTAACCAGCGGCGGCTGAGCGCGCATATTCCGCGTCTGCATCCGCTGTTCACCTATGCGGCGCAGGCTGTGCGCACCGGTCTTTCCCTGCTGGAGCCGATGTTTCTGGCTTCGTCTGAGTTGCTCGGTTACCGATCGTTTACGCATCGCGGGCGTAATATCTACTATCGGGTCGATAACCTGTATCTTCTGACCGATTCTGAGTCTGCGCCCGGTGTGCTGTTCTATTTTGATGGTGACCACCTCTCGCGTGCCGGTAGCCGCCTGTTGCGCCGCGACTCCCCGTTGCGTGCCGAGTTGGCGCAGGTGGCGGCTGAGTTCAATATGCTGTCGGTGCCGGTGCTGTCGCCGGGTAGTATGCGGGAGCCGCGTCTGGCCGATGGTGATTCTTATGCGCCTCCGCTGACCTATAACTGGTGGGTTCGTGCCCGCTCGAACGGCAGGATGGTTCGCGCCCTCATTGAGGAAATTGCCCTGGCGTACGGGGTGGATACGAGCCGTATCTGGCTTGCGGGCTATTCGGGTGGCGCCGAGTTCCTCAGCTACGAGCTGCTGTCACACGATATTGAGTGGATTCGTGGAGGTGGCGCCACCTTTATCGGTGGCGGCGGTACTGACGGCGTGCCGGCTCGGGTGCGTGAGCGGGCTGCGCTGAATCCTTCTTCGCATGCGCATCTGTTGATGAGCTGGCATGTGGGTGTGCTGGATGGTCGTTCGCCGTCGGCTCGTCGGCGTATGGCGACGAGTTCTGAGGGGAGTTGGTCGGCGCGGATTGCGGTGCAGGAGGGTAGTGCGTTCTACGAGGGTTTGGGTGCGCGGACTTTGTTGCAGGTGACTCCGGGGCGTGGCCATACGGGGTATCCGATTGCGTCGTTGGTGGGTGCTGATTTGGCGGCTGCTACGCGTTTGGGCTTCTTGTAGTGCCGGTCGTTCTGTCATATTTGTGAAAATTCGCATGGATTGGGCAAATTTCTTGGTGACACATTCGATAAATTCGTCATTTGCTGACGATTTGGGGTAGAGTGTCACTATGCCTCGTATTTCTGCAGCAACCAACGCCGCCCAGCGCGAAAACACCAAGCGCGCCATCCTCAACTCCTTCGGCGAGATCCTCTACAACCGCGGCCTCTCCGGCCTGACCATGACCGACGTCGCCAAGAACGCCGGAATCGGCCGCACCGCGGTCTACAACTACTTCGCCGACATGGGCGAACTGCTGGTCGCCTACGCCCTGGACGAGACCGAACGCTTCCTCAACGAGCTGCGCGTCGGCCTGGAGGGCATCGAAAACCCGATTGACCAGCTCGCGGTCTACATTCGCTTGCAAATCAACGACCTGGCGCGCCGCCACCTGCCTCCGGGCCCTGCGATGCGCTCCATGCTCTCCCCCGAGT
Source organism: Rothia sp. HMSC072B04 (assembly GCF_001813725.1). Classification (NCBI taxonomy): domain Bacteria; kingdom Bacillati; phylum Actinomycetota; class Actinomycetes; order Micrococcales; family Micrococcaceae; genus Rothia; species Rothia sp. HMSC072B04. Next base: position 48,045 of record NZ_KV813815.1, read on the forward strand.
CCTACGCGAAGCTCGGCAAGCACGTTCACGAGCTGCAGATGGTGCTCGCGCATATTCTTTCTGCCGCCATTGCCGAGAACTACATTCCGAAGAACGACATTCGCGAACTGGCGATGCTCGTGCACGGCTCCCTCTCCTCAAGCGCCGGTCGCGCCGAGGACGCACCGGATGAGGAAACCCGTGAGCGCCAGATTCTGAATACTATCCGTTTTATTCAGATGGGCCTGGGCGCGCGTTTTGACGCCGAGGGCAACCCGGTTCGCCTGGATTCCGAGGAGTCCCTGCCGGAGCAATCCCCGGTGCAGGAGGCGGGCCTGAAGGTTGCGTCCTAAGCGTGGTATCTCTGCGTAGCGGAACGTAGCTCAGTTATACGTCACAAAAATGCCGCGGACCTGATGCTTCTTTGCATCGGTCCGCGGCATTTTCTGTATTCGGGTAGGCGTTTACGCGGTTAGGTTTTTACGCGAGTAGGTTTTTACGCGCCGGGCAGCAGCGCCGGGGAGATGGAGTCCAGGTCCAGTACGCGCGCATACATGACGGCGCGGCGGTGCAGGGCGTTACGCAGTGCGCGGTGCACGCCGTCTTCGAGGTAGAGTTCGCCTCCCCATTTGACGACGTGAGGGAAGAGGTCGCCGTAGAAGGTGGAGTCTTCGGCGAGTAGGGTCTCGAGGTTGAGGGTTTTTTGGGTGGTGATGAGGGTGTCGAGGCGTACCTGCTGCGGCGGGATTCCTCCCCAGTCGGCATGGGTCATGCCGTGCTGGGGGTAGGGGCGACTATCGCCTACTTTTTTGAAAATCATGGTGGTGCTTTCTCAGGTATGGGGCGCCTCGGCGGCACGTGTAACCGTGGGGTTCTGAAGAAATAGTACCAAGGGGTATAAAAAATCCCCGGTCTTAGAATCTAAGACCGGGGATCGGTGGCGGAGGATGGGGGATTTGAACCCCCGAGGGCTGTTAACCCAACACGCGTTCCAGGCGTGCGCCATAGGCCGCTAGGCGAATCCTCCAGCTATGTTTTCTACGCATTGCGTAGGCAACAAATAAAACCTTACTACGCTTTTGCTAAGCACGCAAGCCCTGAATGGGAAAAGTAACAGAAAGCACATTTATGGATGCTTGTGCCCCTGTTTTTGGGCGGAGCGCCAGCGGAGCGGGCACGCAGTGCATATGACGGGTGTGAACTATCCAGGTACCCGTTTTTGGGCATGAAAAAACCTCCTACGCCCCCGCCATAGCTCGAATACCCTTGCTACCTTCCGGTCCTGGGGGAGTTTTCCAAGATAACGCCACGTAAGAGGCAAGAACCAGTGTACCGGATTTTTGGGTTCTTGGGAATTCGGTGTGTTCGCGGTATTTCTGTGGGCGTACATGCCGCCCGGGTGAGCGCCCGGGTGAGTGTCCATAGTAGGTGTCGCGGTGGCGGTGGTGCGGTGGCGTGTTCACCGGTGACTGTCGGCCACTCGGGCCGAGAGTAAAGCGTCTAAAATGGTAGGGATTGTCCTATCCGCACCCCCGAGTTGAAGAGGTTGCCGTGAGCACTGCCCTTTATCGTCGTTATCGCCCCGAAACCTTTGCTGAGGTTATCGGGCAGGAGCACGTGACCGAACCTCTTATGGTCGCCTTGGAGAAGAACCGTGTGAATCACGCGTACCTGTTTTCGGGTCCGCGTGGTTGCGGTAAGACCACGTCGGCGCGTATTTTGGCGCGTTGTTTGAACTGTGCGCAGGGTCCGACTCCTACTCCGTGTGGTGTATGCGATTCGTGCCGTGAGCTCTCGCGTGATGGTGGCGGTTCTCTTGACGTGATTGAGATGGATGCGGCGAGCCACGGCGGTGTGGATCATGCCCGTGATTTGCGTGAGCGCGCTACTTTGGCGCCGGTGCGTGACCGTTACAAGATCTTCATTATTGATGAGGCGCATATGGTGACCCGTGAGGGTTTCAATGCGCTGCTGAAGATTGTGGAGGAGCCGCCGGAGCACGTGAAGTTTATCTTCGCGACGACTGAGCCGAATAAGGTGTTGGGTACGATTCGTTCGCGTACTCACCATTACCCGTTCCGTCTGGTTCCGCCGGAGGTTCTTCTGCCGTTCCTGCAGGGTCTGTGCGATCAGGAGCAGGTGGCCGTTGAGCCTGGCGTGCTGCAGCTGGTGATTCGTGCTGGCGGCGGTTCGGTGCGTGATTCGCTGTCGATTCTTGATCAGCTGATGGCTGGTGCATCGTCGCAGAACGGTATTGAGTATGACCGTGCGGTGGCGCTACTGGGTTATACCCACGCGCAGCTTCTGGATGAGGTCATTGAGGCGTTGGGTGCGAAGGATGCGCCGACTCTCTTTGGTGCGGTGTCTCGTGTGGTGGCTACCGGTCAGGATCCTCGCCGTTTTGTGGAGGATCTGCTGGAGCGTCTGCGTGATTTGATTGTGGTGAAGGCTGTTCCGCAGGCTGCCGGCCAGATTTTGCAGGGTGTTCCGCAGGATCAGTTGGAGCGTTTGGCTCAGCAGGCTCAGGCTCTGGGTGAGCGTGAGCTGACGGTTGCTGCGGGTACGGCGAATGAGACTCTGAATGGTATGACGGGTGCGGCGAATCCGCAGCTTCAGTTGGAGTTGCTGTGTGCTCGTCTGCTTCTGCCTGCGGTGGAGGGTTCTGCCGGTGGCGCTGAGGTTGCGGCGTTGGCTTCTCGCCTGCAGGTTTTGGAGCGTCGCGTGGCTTCTGGTGCTGCTGGTTCCTCGGGTTCCGCTGGTTCTGCTCCGGCGCAGGGCGGCATGTCTGCGGCTCGTGCGGCGGGTATGGCGGCGGCTGGTCTAATGCCTAAGACCCAGGCACCTAAGACTCCGGTTACTGAAGCTCAGGTACCTAGTGCACAGGCTCCTAGCGCCCCGGTTCAGGAGGCAGCTCAGCCCGCGCAGCAGGTAGCCCCTCAGCGGGGCGGCTCTCAGCAGGCTAGCGCGGGTGCTCCCCCGCTGGCAGGTGCGCCCCTTAGTGCTGCACCTCTGGCACCGACCGCGCAGGAGTCCGCACCTGCGGCTGGTGCTCCCCTAGCGGGTAACGCCCCGGCGACACCGGATACCCCCGCTTCTTCTGTAGCTGATGCCGCTGCGGCGGGTGCCCCCTCCGCGCCTCTGAAGCTTGACCCGAACGATCCCCTGGCGGCGGTTCAGGGTAATTGGCGCGCCATTCTTAACCGAATGAGCGTTCCCGGTGCGGCGGAGCAGCTGATGAAGGTTCGCCCCGCCCGCATGGACGGCGCAACCCTGTACGTGAGCGCCGACATTGCGACTTTGCGCGCGGTCAAGGGCTTTGTGCCCGAGCTGACCGCCCGCGTGAGTGAGTTTCTGCGCCGTCAGGTGACCATTCACGCTCAGGTGGCGAAGCCCGGTGAGCAGGTCAAGCCCGCAGCTCAGCCTGCTGCTCAGCCCGCAGCGCCCAGTGCGCCCACAGCGCAGCCTGCAGTTCCTGCGACTGTTGCCCCGCAGGTGCCTCAGCAGCCCGTTCAGCAGACTCCCCCGCAGCCCGCTCAGCCGGCGCCTCTGGCTGATGGTCCGCGCGGCGGTGAGGATGCGTGGCGTCGCCACGGTCAGCCGCTGACCGGCGCAAACACCCCCGAGTCTACGAGCGTGGATGCGCCCCTGGGTGCGTGGGAGGTTGCCCCGATTCCGCAGAGCGCCCCCGAGGAGGCACCTCAGCAGGCTGTCCAGGCGGCAGTGCAGGCACCGGTTCAGGAAGCCCCGGCTGGCCCGCTTGCGCCTGAACCTCCGGTTGCTCCGCAGGTTCCGGCAGCTCAGCAGGTTCCGACTGCTCCGGCGGGTGGTTTTGGTGAGCGTGATTCCTTTGCCGCATCCGGTAGCGGAGTTCCGCAGCAGGAGAGCGCTCCTGAACCCCAGCAAGCACAGGAACCCCAGTACGCGCAAGAGCCTCCGTTCTCGCAGGAGCCCCCTCACGTAGAGGAACCTCCGTATGAGGAGGAGCCCCCTTTTGAGGATGAGCCTGCCTACGCTGAACCGGTTGAGGCACCCGCTGCACCCGCAATGCCGACTGCGCCTGTAGCACCGGCAGGCCCGCTCGCTACTCCGGTTGAGCCTGCTGGTCCCCTCGTTACTCCGGTTGCACCGGCGGGACCCCTCGCGCCGGCAGGTCCGTTGGCGGAGGCACCGCAGGCGGCTGCGGCTGATAACGCTCCGGCAAGCGATGAGAAGCCCGCAGCGCAGGCTTCTAACGCACCTGCCACACCGACTCCTAACGCGCCGACTCCTAACGCACCGGCGGCACCGGCTCGCCCGGCACGCGCCGCATCCGATGAGGACTACGTCTCTGAGGATGACGAGAAGGTCGAAAATAGCACCTTCATCGGTCTGCGCGCTATCGAAAAAATTATTGGTGGCACCGTCATTGACGAACGCCCCCTGCACCAGCCCTAATCCGGGGTTGTAGGTGCCGCGCCCGCCATCGCACCGATGGCGGGCGCACTCATTCCAGCCGCATACTCGCTACGCGAAACGCCCCCTAAACTGTCAGGGGTTGGGTGCATACTCATAACGTCGCCCAAGAACAAGCGCACCAACGCACCAGCACAACACACCAGCACAACGCACCGCATCTGAAGGAGAAGCCATGTACGAGGGAGCAGTTCAAAACCTCATTGACGAGCTCGGCCGCCTGCCGGGCGTGGGTCCCAAGTCGGCTCAGCGCATCGCTTTTCACATTCTGAATGCGGATGCTGCCGATATGGCGCGCCTAGCCAACGCCATTTCCACGGTGAAGACCAGCGTCAGCTTCTGCGAGGAGTGCGGTAACGTCTCCGAGACGAAGCTGTGCACGATCTGTCGTGATGAGCGCCGCGACCCGTCCGTGCTGTGTGTGGTCGAGGAGTCGAAGGACGTGGTGGCGATTGAGCGTACCCGTTCCTTTACCGGCCGCTACCATGTGCTCGGCGGCGCCATTAACCCGCTGGCGGGTGTGGGCCCGGAGCAGCTGCGTATTCGTGAGCTAGTGTCCCGCCTGGCGGATGAGCGTATCCAGGAGATTATTCTGGCGATGGACCCGAACCTTGAGGGTGAGGCGACCGCAACCTACCTCTCGCGTATGCTCGTGCCGCTGGGTGTGCGTCTATCGCGCCTGGCATCGGGTCTTCCGGTCGGTGGCGATCTGGAGTACGCGGACGAGATTACCCTGGGCCGCGCGTTGGAGGGCCGCCGCGTCATTAGCGAGGGCACAGCGGTGGCGCATACTGCCGCCGAGGATTTTGAGCGCGTGAACCGTGAGGAGGAACAGGAGCGTGAGCAGGCGGCTCAGGTTCAGGCTCAGGAGGCGAAGCAGAGTCGTCGCCGCTGGACTTCGAGCATGTTTGATGACCTGGATTCTGAGGATTCTGCAGGTTCCCGCACGGAGGCGCCCGCCACTGAGGGTGTGCAGGGCACGGTGGATGAGCAGCTGATTGAGCAGGTTCTGCAGGAGGCTGAGGAATCCAGCAACAAGGAATCCCCCGCTGGTTCTGGTATGGATTCTGCTGCCGAATCTGCAGACGCAGAACCCACTGTAAAACCCGCCCCCGACCTGGGCGAAGACTCCGGCGAGGAGGCTCCTGCGAGCGCCACCTCCGAACCGGCTGAAGCACCCGTAGCCGAGCAGGCGGAAGATGCGCCGGAGGTGTTCCGCACCCCCGATTATGAGGAGAAGATCCGCACTATTCAGAACGCCCCGTTGCGCACCCCGAAGCCGGATGTTCCGCCGCTACCGGGTGTCACGTATGTGAACCCGTGGACCTAAAAACTAGCCTCCGCGGGCGTGCTGTACCCGCTTCCGCGCCCCGCGTCACCACCGCGTAATACTACGTAATATTTCACGGGGCAATACATACGGGTGCACAGTTCGCCGCTTGCGCTGAACGCCGTTTACTATAAATGAGGAGCCGGCGCCTGCCGGTAGCACACAAGTAACTGACCTGGAGATATCAATGAGCCTGATCGTCCAAAAGTTCGGCGGTTCCTCCGTAGCTGATGCGGAGGGTGTAAAGCGCGTTGCCCGCCGCGTCGTGGACACTCAGAAGGCAGGTAACGATGTGGTCGTCGTGGTGTCCGCTATGGGTGACACCACCGATGAGTTGCTCGACCTTGCCGCAGAGGTCACCAGCAATGTCGTTCCCTCGCGTGAGCTGGACATGCTGCTGACCGCCGGTGAACGCATTTCGACCGCCGTCCTGTCGATGGCCATTAACGACCTGGGCGCTAAGGCGCAGTCCTTCACCGGTTCGCAGGCTGGCATGATTACCGACGGCGTGCACGGTTCGGCGCGCCTCGTGGAGGTTCGCCCCGATCGCATCCGTGAGTCCGTCGAGGCCGGAAATATCGCGATTGTGGCCGGTTTCCAGGGCATGAACCGTCAGAGCGGCGACATTACGACCCTGGGCCGCGGCGGCTCCGATACGACCGCCGTTGCGCTGGCCGCCGCGCTGAACGCCGATGTGTGCGAGATTTACTCGGACGTGGACGGCGTGTTCACCGCCGACCCGCGCATCGTGCCGACCGCGCACAAGCTGGATACCATCACCAGCGAGGAGATGCTGGAGATGGCGGCGAACGGTGCAAAGATTCTGCACCTGCGTAGCGTCGAGTATGCTCGTCGCTTTAACTTGAAGCTTCACGTGCGTTCTTCGTTCTCGGACCTTGAAGGCACTATCGTGGTTCCGGAGGAGTCCGCGGAACTGACCCCCATTCATCTGAAGGAGATTCCCTTGGAGCAGCCCCTGATTTCCGGTGTCGCGCACGATCGCACCCGCGCAAAGATTACCGTTGTTGGCGTTCCGGACGTTCCCGGTTCGGCCGCTAAGGTGTTCGGCCTGATTAACGAGGCGAAGGTAAACCTGGACATGATTGTTCAGAACGTTCCCACCGACCGCCCGAACGTGACCGACATTTCCTTCACTCTGGATCAGGCTCAGGGCGACGCTGCGCTGAAGGCGCTGAAGGCTGCGCAGGCTGAGTTGGGTTTCCAGGAGGTTATTTACAACGAGTCTGTGGGTAAGCTGTCGCTGGTTGGCGCGGGCATGAAGACCAACCCCGGCGTTTCGTTCACCTTCTTCGAGGCTCTGTCCTCGGCGGGCGTAAACATCGACATGATTTCGACCTCTGAGATCCGTATTTCGGTGATTACTGAGCTGAGCAAGCTGGATGAGGCTGTTCGCGCGGTGCACACTGCGTTCGGTCTGGATGCTGAGGGTGAGGCTACTGTTTACGGTGGTACTGGCCGCTAGAGTTTAGCTCGTTTGTGAGCTGTACGCTTCGGGAGGGGCGGTGCTGGTTTGGTCCGGCGCCGCCCCTCCCTTTTGTCGATGTATAGGTGAAATAACTGAAACACTTTACAGTTATTTCAGATAGGGGTAAGGTTGTGTCAACCGTGGATGAGCCTCCCCCGAATGACATACGCCCCATCGACGTGGTGTCTTCAGGCGCTTATTCACCCAACCCCAAGGAGAAGATGATGACCACCACCCTAACCGCCCCTCTGGAGGAAGATACCCTCAACCAGGCTCGCGCAGAGGCGCGGGAGATTCTCAAGAACTCTGCAGAAACCACCATTGAGCTGACTGTTTCAGGTCGAGAAAGCCAGCAACTTGGTGATGCCCTTAACCAGGTCATTCAGCACGTTCTCCATGCCCTAGCGCAGGGTCAGAGTATTGACGTTCAGGTTGTCCCTCACGATTTGACGACGACCGTTGCGGCTCAGCGTATCGGTATTTCCCGCCCCACGCTTATGAAGGCTATTCGTTCTGGTGACCTTCCGGCGCATAAGGTGGGTAGCCACTTCCGTATCCGTACTGAGGACGCTGACGCTTTCCGCAAGACCCTTTTGGAGAAGACTATCGCGCAGAAGGAACAAGCTCTCAAAGATCTTTGGAAATTTGAGGAAGAGAACAATCTCAACGACATTATCGGAGGACCTGCGTGGTAAAAGAGAGCACATTATCAGATGCTGAATCTGTCCTACTGGATACGAACATTCTGATGTCTAAGACTCTTCGCGATTGGATTCTCCTTTTGACAAAGGAGAGTGACTACAGATTTTTCGCTCCATACGTATCCACCCGAATCATGGATGAGTTTGGATACCACACACGCCGAAAGGACCCAATGATTCATGATGCAAAAATTGAGAAATGGAAACAACAAATCCTGACATCCTGCAAGTCCCTAATCGCAGGTTTCCCTGTTGAACCAGTTGCTGGCTTTCCCGATATAAACGATCTTCATGTGCATGCTGCCACCCAACACGGCGGCATGCACGCATTAGTCACTGATGACCGCAAACTGCTCGATTATGCTTCCACGGAAGAAGCTCAGAATATTCAAAATTATGAGACGCTCAGCGCGGATGATTTTCTGATGCAGCTCACCGAATACGCTCATCCCTCCTTATTTGCGGAGGTCTATCTTTTCCAGGAATCCTACGCTCGCTCTAAGGGGTTCACGGAGATTGATATTCCTCGCGCACTTGAACGAGCAGGGGCGGGTCAATTTGCCCGATATCTTCGGACAGTGGTGATTAATAGCCCACAGTTTGTCGATTTTGAACGTGAGTTTAAAGCCCGGTCTTCTAATAAATAGATAGACATTGCTACGTCCGCTACCTCGTCGCGGCATCGTTTAGGCTAGAAGCATGAGTAGTGTTGTTTTTTCCCAGGTGATGGATGCCCGCCATTGGCGTGCCGCAGAGGCGGCGCATGAGGCGCGTGCCGGCCGATACGCCGACCCGTTTGCGCAGCGTCGCGCCCGCCACGAAGTGCACCCCGTGGAAGACTTCCTCTTCACCTACTACACGCTCAAGCCCGGCCAGTTCAAGCGCTGGCACCCCGGCGCCGGCGTCATTCTGCTGGATGCACCCGAGCGCGCCTCATGGCGTTTCTACCGGCCCGCAACCGAGCAGGAACTCCTTGACGCTGGCTGCGCCCCGCAGGTGGCGCGTGCCCAGGCGGATGCCGCCTCCGCCGTCACGGTGGACGTCACCGATTTTGTGGAGCGCCGCGCTACCGCCCTCGCCTTCACCCACGAGATCCTGCGCAACACCGCCGCGAAGAAGGGGCAGTTTGGTTGCTTCGGCATGCATGAGTGGGCGATGGCGTACAAGTCAGTGGAGAACAACATCCGCCACGGCTACCTGGAACTGCGCCTGGGCGCGGAGGGTACGGACCGCGTGGTGGAGGAGCACCGCATCCGCTGCTCGCACTTTGATGCGTTCCGTTTCTTCATGCCGCAGGCGGCACCGATGAACGAGCTGCAACCGACCCGCGAATCCCAGCGTTTTCTGGAACAGCCCGCGTGCCTGCACGCGAATATGGACGTGTACAAGTGGGCGTATAAGCTGCTGCCGCTGGTTGATTCGGCCCTGGTCATGGATTGTTTCGATCTGGCGTGGGATGCGCGCGAACTGGATATGCGCGCAGCCCCCTACGATATTCGCAGCTGGGGGTACGAACCGATTCCGGTGGAGACGGCCGAGGGTAAGGCCGAATACGTGCGGATTCAGCGTGAGCTGTCGGAGCATTCGATTGAGCTGCGTGAGCGCCTGTTGCAGGTGTGCGAGCGCTACCTGCCGCCGCTGAGCAGTGAGTAGGCTGAGTAGTGAGTAGGCTGGGCGGCGAGTAGACCATGCGGTGAGTAGCTGGCTGGTGGCGCGGACCAGTTACGTTTTTGGCGCTGTGGCCTGTGGGTTTGGTGCCCAGCGCGTGAGAAAAGGGTGACTTGGGGCTCTCTATTTGGTAATTGGTGGTCTCGTCACCTCACTTTCCGCTGTACTGGGGTAGAATGAGATACGGCTCATACAGAACCCACGCACCCAAGGAGTGCCCACACATGGCCCGTATTGTTGTTGATGTTATGCTCAAGCCCGAAATTCTTGACCCGCAGGGTAAGGCTATTTCTCACGAGCTGCCCCGTATCGGCGTTGATTCCTTCGTTGATGTTCGCCAGGGTAAGCGCTTCGAGCTGACCGTCGAGGGTGAGGCAACCGAGGAGCACCTCGCGGCTGCCCGCAAGGCTGCTGAAGAGTTGCTCTCGAACCCCGTCATCGAAGACGTTGTGAACGTTTCGGTTCTGGAGGACTAATACCTATGGCAGAGTCCCTCGCACCCACTGAAGTCCCCCTGGTTGGCGACTTCTCTAGCTACTCCCCGAACCCCGCTTTCGCTGACGCACGCGTTGGCGTGGTGACTTTCCCCGGCACCCTGGATGACCGTGACGCTGCGCGTGCTGTCCGTCTGGCTGGCGGTACCGTCGTTGAGCTGTGGCACGACGACGCTGATTTGAAGAACGTTGATGCCGTCATTATTCCTGGCGGTTTCTCCTACGGTGACTACCTGCGTGCTGGCGCTATTGCTGCGAAGGCTCCCGTGATGCGTTCGGTGATTGATGCCGCTAACGCTGCTGGTACCTCCGGTTCCGCTCCCCTGCCTGTTCTGGGTATTTGCAATGGTTTCCAGATTCTGACTGAGTCTCACCTGCTGCCCGGTTCGATGATTAAGAACGATCACCGCAAGTTCATTTGCCGTGACCAGGTTCTGCGCATTGAGAATAACTCCACCTCCTGGACGAGCGATTACGCTGCTGGCCAGGAGATTGTTGTCCCTCTGAAGAACCAGGACGGTCAGTATGTTGCTGACCCGAAGACTCTGGAGGCGCTGGAGGCTGAGGGTCGCGTGGTGTTCCGCTACGTTGGTTTCAACCCGAATGGTTCCCGTAATGACATTGCTGGTATCAGCAATGAGCGCGGTAACGTGGTCGGTCTGATGCCGCACCCGGAGCACGCTGTGGAGCCCGGCTTCGGTCCTTCCTCTTCCGGTTTTGGTGAGGTTTCTCTGCGCGGTGGCGCCGATGGTCTCGGCGTGTTCACCTCCGTTCTTGCCAACCTGATTAACGCCCGCTAACGCACGACAAGGATTCTAAGAAGTTATGAGCGAAAAGCAGTTTAACCTCGACACCGTCGAGCACGCGGCGGCAACCCCGGACACCGAACTCCCCTGGGCTGAACTGGGTCTGAAGGAGAACGAGTTCGAGGACATTAAGGAGATTCTTGGTCGCCGTCCTACCGCGGCTGAGCTGGCAATGTACTCGGTCATGTGGTCCGAGCACTGCTCCTACAAGTCTTCTAAGGTTCATCTGAAGCAGTTCGGTGCGAAGGTCACCGATGAGATGAAGAAGGACCTGATGGTCGGTATCGGTGAGAACGCCGGTGTGACCGATATTGGTGACGGCTGGGCTGTTACCTTCAAGATTGAGTCCCACAACCACCCCTCGTACGTGGAGCCCTACCAGGGTGCTGCGACCGGTGTGGGCGGTATTGTGCGTGACATTATTTCCATGGGTGCACGCCCGATTGCTGTGATGGATCCGCTGCGTTTCGGCGCGATTGATCACCCGGACACCGCCCGCGTTATTGGCGGCGTGGTTGCCGGTATTGGTGGTTACGGTAACTCCCTGGGCCTGCCGAACATCGGCGGCGAGGTTGAGTTCGATTCCTGCTACCAGGCAAACCCGCTGGTCAACGCACTGGCTGTGGGCATTATGCGCCACGAGGACATCCGCCTGGCGAACGCATCGGGCGTGGGCAACAAGGTTGTTCTGTTCGGTGCACGCACCGGTGGCGACGGTATCGGCGGTGCGTCGGTGCTGGCGTCCGAGTCTTTCGATGACACCAAGCCCTCGAAGCGTCCTGCCGTTCAGGTGGGCGACCCCTTCGCTGAGAAGGTTCTGATTGAGTGCTGCCTGGAGCTGTTCAAGGGCTCCGTGGTTGAGGGTATTCAGGACCTGGGTGCTGCGGGTATTTCCTGCGCAACCAGCGAGCTGGCTTCTAACGGTGAGGGCGGCATGCACGTCGACCTGACCAAGGTTCTGCTGCGTGACCCCACCCTGACCCCGGGCGAGATTCTGATGTCTGAGTCTCAGGAACGCATGATGGCTGTTGTCTCCCCCGAGAACGTGGAGCGCTTCGAAGCGATCATGAACAAGTGGGGCGTGGAGTACTCCTTCCTCGGTGAGGTCACCAACTCTGGCCGCCTGGTCATCGAGTGGGACGGCGAGGTCATCGTGGATGTTGACCCCCGCACCGTCGCGCACGACGGCCCGACCTACGAGCGTCCCTACGCACGTCCCGAGTGGCAGGATGACGTTCAGGCTAACCACTTCACCGGTTCGGCTGCCGACGATTCCCGCCCGCGCGGTAAGGAGCTGGGCGAGGCAATCAAGGCGTTCATGGCGTCCCCGAACATGTGCTCCAAGTCCTGGATCACCAACCAGTACGACCGCTACGTTCAGGGCAACACCGCCCTGTCCATGCCGGACGACGGCGGCGTGGTGCGCGTGGACGAGAACACCAACCTCGGTGTTGCTCTGGCGACCGACGCCTCCCCGCGTTTCACCTATCTGGATCCGTACGAGGGTGCTCGCGCGTCCTTGGCTGAGGCGTACCGTAACGTTGCGACCGTTGGTGCACGCCCCGTGGCGGTGTCTGACTGCCTGAACTTCGGTTCTCCCGAGGACCCGGACGTCATGTGGCAGTTCGCTGAGGCTGTTCGCGGTCTGGCTGATGGCTGCATGGAGCTGGGTGTTCCGGTGACCGGCGGTAACGTGTCCCTGTACAACCAGACCGGTGGCAAGGCTATTAACCCGACCCCCGTGGTAGCGATGATGGGCGTGATGGATGACGTCACCCGCCGTACCCCTTCGGGTTGGGCTCCTGAGCATGACGGTCAGGCAATCTACCTGCTGGGTACCACTCGCGATGAGCTGGACGGCTCCGAGTGGGCTCGTTTCAAGGGCCACCTGGGCGGTCAGCCGCCGAAGGTTGATCTGGCTCTGGAGCGTCAGCTGGGTGACATGCTGGTGAACATGTCTCGTGACGGCATGATTGATGCCGCACACGACGTGTCTGCTGGTGGTCTGGCTGCGGCCCTGTCGGAGGCTTGCCTGCGTTTCAACACCGGTGCCCGCATTGGTCTGGGTGAGGTTGCTGAGCGTGACGGCGTGGACCTGTTCACCCTGCTGTTCTCGGAGTCCCTGGGCCGCGTTGTGGTTTCGGTTCCGCGTTCTGAGGAGGTGCGCTTCAAGGATATGTGCACCGCTCGCCAGTTCCCCTTCGCACGTATTGGTGTGGTGGATGCTGCGTCGAACGCTCTGGACTTCCAGGATGAGGTTTCCATTGACCTGGATGAGCTGCGTGCAGCTCACGAGGGTACTCTCGCTTCTTACTTCGGTGAGGTTGCGAAGGGCTAGTCTTCGACTAGTTTGAGACTAACGCCGAAAGGGGCGGATGCTTGTGAAAGCATCCGCCCCTTTTGTTATGCCCGCTGGCTTGTGCGTTGAGCGGTGAGAGGTTGTGCGTTGAGGCGTTCTGTTTATGCGCGTTCTGGGTTTATACCTCGGCGACCTTGCGGCCCAGCTGTGCGAACAGGGAGGCGTTGATGCGGAAGCCTTCGATGCATTCTTCGATGAGGGCTTCGCGCTGTTCGTCGGTCAGGGGTGCGTTGTCGAGCAGTTCGCGGTAGCCGTCCTTGAAGACCTTGGGCTTGGGCAGTTCGGTGAAGCGGTACATGCTCAGTGCTTCTGCGGGGATGCCGTAGTGGCGGGTGACGAGCGCTGCGACTGCCTGGCCGCCGGAGAGGTCGCCGAGGTAGCGCAGGTAGTGGTGTGCGAGGTAGCGTTCGGGGGAGTTGATGGTGGCGCGGATACGCTCTACGTATTCTGCGGTTGCGGGCAGGGGCGCGTCGATGTCGCCGTCCTGGCCGAGTGCGCGGATGTCTGCACGGATGTATTCTGCGCGGTCGAGGCCGGGGTGGGTGAAGGGTTCGGTGATGGGGCTGGTTTCTGCGCGGTAGTGTTCGGAGACTGCCTCGAGTGCTTCGTAGATGTGCACGTACTGGTTGATGAGGCGCAGGTATGCCTCGGTGTTGAGGGAGCCGCCCATGAGGTCTTCCATGAAGGTGGAGTGTTCGGCGTTGTCGTGGACGTGCTTGGTGCTTTCCTTCAGGCGTGCGGAGAAGCGTTCCTGGGTGGTTGCGGGGGCGGTAATAGTCATGGTGAGTTCCTAAAGTGGCTTGTGGGTGAACAATAAATGTTTTAGTGACACCATGTCACCAAAACCTGTTAATGACATATTGTCACCAAAAACCGGTTTTGGCAATAGTTCTCATAAAAAATTTGCTAAGGTAAACCTTATGAACAAGTCACCCTAGGCATTAAGTTACACAAACATAGGCTAATAGGGCTAGACTTGATACGAACACCACAATCACAAAATTCAAGGAGACACCGAATGTCTACCCCCTCTCTCACCAAGCGCACTTGGGCGTTCTTGGCTTCAGCAACCATCGGCCTCAGCGGCGTCGCCGGCGTACCCGCAGCCTTCGCAGCTGAAACCAACTCCCACATCAGCGCCGGTGAGGTAACCGCAGCCTCAGAGCAGAGCCTGCAGGACGTCACCGTCAACTGGGGCCTGAAGAAGTCCTTCCGCTCCTACATCAACGGTGCCTTCTCCCAGGGCTCCCAGGAACTGACCGGCGTCACCACCAACGAAGACGGCTCCTACCACTTCACCTCCGCCGAAGGCACCGTAGCCAACGGCGAATACTCGGTCACCTTCACCGGCTCCTCGATTCACTACACCGCACACCACGGTCTGCTGGAAGTCATCATCTCCGACCTCTCCGTCACCATTAAGGACGGCGTGGGCACCGTGCGCGCCAACGTTCAGTCGCGCCCCTACAACGGCAACACCACCCCGAACGACCTAGTCGAAACCAAGAACATGACCCTCGGCACTTTCAACGCCTCCGGCCTGAAGGTTGAGGGTAACACCATCACCCTGCCCAGCGTTGACGAGGAAAACGGCACCCGCGTCAAGCTTTCCGAAGAGGCAACCGGCGCCTTCGCGGGCTTCTACAAGGCGGGTCAGGAGCTGGATGCACTCGGCTTCTCCGCAACCATCGTGACCAAGGAAGCACCCGCGCCGAGCCCTGAGCCCAGCACTAAACCCAGCGCCGAGCCGACTGCTGCGCCGACCGCAGAGCCGACTGCTGCGCCGAGCAGCGAGCCTTCCTCCGCACCGACCAGCGAGGCACCCAAGCCCGCCGAGCCCACTTCTGCAGCGCCGAGCGTAGCCCCCACCTCCGCGGCCCCCTCCTCCCCCGCCGCAACCACCGAGCCCAAGCGTGAAGAAAAAGTCACCGGCAACGTCGTCGAGTCAGGCACCCTCAGCTGGGATATCCGCGAGTCCTTCCTGAAGTACCTGACCGGCTTCGCGCACGGCTCCGTGAACGTTGAGGGCATGGAGAAGACCGCAGCTGGCGGCTTCAAGTACACTCAGGCATCCGGCGTGTACAACCCCGAGACCAAGACCGGTCAGATCAACTTCGCGGGCACCGCAGAGTTCACCGGCCACAATGGTCAGCTCAAGAGCACCATCAAGAACATGCGCCTGGTCGTCGTCAACGGCAAGGGCACCCTGGTCGCTGACGTTGACGCGCTGACCCGCGACGGCAAGTCCGTTTCCAAGACCGGCCTGGCTATCGCCGAGGTGGACCTCTCCGGCGCGAGCGTGAAGGACGGCGTTTTCTCGGCGCAGAACGCAGCAGTCGCGCTCACCGCTGAAGGTTCTGACGTGCTCTTCGCCGGCCAGTACCGCGGTGCCGACAACGCCATGGCACCGCTGAGCTTCTCCGTAAAGCTCAGCGAGCAGACCGCGGAGAACACCGTTGAGGTTCCCCGCATCTCTGAAAACAAGTCCTCCGATAACAAGGGTTCTGAGAACGGCTCTTCCGATAACGGCTCCTCGAACTCCTCCGATAACTCCGGCGCTAACGGCTCCGGTTCTAATGGTTCGGCAGGCACCTCCGGCAGCGTCTCTAACGGCGGTTCCTCCTCGAACGGTTCTGTCAGCAACAACCCGGCACAGCCGGTCTGCGTACCCGTCACCCGCACCCGCGAGGTGCAGGAGCAGGGCGCATCCGACGGCACCATTAAGAGCGCAAACCTTGGCTGGGGCGTGCGTGACTCCTTCCGCAACTACGTGCGCGGTGGCATCGCGAACGGTAGCTGGGAGCTGAACGGCACCTCCTACTCTTCGGATGCGTTCAACTGGTCTAACGGCACCGGCACCTTCAAGGGCGGTAAGGGTTCCATCTCCTTCAGTGGTTCGGTTCGTTTCACCGGTCACCACGGCATTCTGGACACCACCATTGCGAACCCGCGCCTTGAGATTAACGGCAATTCCGGCACTCTCTACGCGACCATGAACAGCAATGACCCCTCCGGCAAGGCAACTAACTACGGTGAGGTGGCACTGCTGAAGGTGGATCTTTCGGGTCTGCAGAGCTCCGCTGACGCTGTGAGCGTCAACGGTGCAGCAACCACCCTGACCGCTGAGGGTGCGAAGGCGTTCGCTGGCTTCTACGACGCCGGTAAGGACATGGCTCCGCTGAGCTTCTCCGCGGCGATTAACGGCGCGAAGACCACCACCAAGACCGTGTCCGAGACCGTCTACGAGGGTGAGGGTTGCGACCCGGTCACCGGCAAGCCTCTGGCTTCCACCGGCGCCTCCGGTGTTGAGGGCACCCTGGTTGCAGGCTTCATCGCTGTTGCAGCCGGTGCGGGTACCGTCGTGTACACTCGCCGCCGCAAGAAGGCATAACGGCACCTCACGAGGATGCCCACGCTGTCGGCTCGCCCGTGAGACTCAACCATGAGGTTCACCGGTGAGCCGACACGGTCCGTGCGGGGGTGCAGATTTTCACTGCACCCCCGCTTCAGGTGCCAGGTTTTACCCCGGCGCCTACCCCAGTTTTTCTAGCTTCCTTTTTTTCTGCGAGACGACGATGTTTTCTTCCCTTTCTTCTTCTGTCCTGAACCGCCGCGATGCAGTGAAGTATGCAGCGTTCTCCATCACTTCCGCTTTTCTGCTGAGCTCTTGCGGTGTGGGTACTCAGAACCCGGCCGCTTCTTCAAGCACTTCGCAGGCTGTGGTGGATGAGCAGAGCACCCGCACCGTTTTGGAGAACCTTGCCGATCAGCTGCGTTCTTCTATTGCCCCTGATCAGAAGGCTCTGCGTGGCCCCAATAGCGCCGCAGATACCCCCGAAATTCAGCCGATGGTCGATACCCCCACTCCGGCTTTCCCCGTGACGTTCAAGGACTTCAACGGCACCGAGGTGACCGTTAAGTCCGCTGACCGTGTGCTGGCGCTGGACCTGTACGGCACTCTGGCTCAGCAGATGATTGCGCTGGGTCTGGGCGGTCGCCTGGTCGGTCGTGTCACCTCCTCGACTGAGCAGTCGCTGGCTCATCTGCCGCTGGTGACCCAGAACGGTCATGACCTGAACGCTGAGGCGATTCTGGCGACCTCCCCGGACCTGGTGCTGTGGGATAAGAGCAACGGCCCGATTGAGATTGTGGATCAGCTGCGCGCTGCGGGTGTGACCGTGGTGGTCTTCGATCATGAGCGTCGTATGGATAAGATCATTCCGCAGCTCAAGGCTGTTGCGCAGGCGCTGGGTGTCCCGGAGGCGGGCGAGCAGGTTGCTGCCCGCGTGCAGAAGGACCTGGATTATGTCCTGCAGGTGCTCAAGGACGTCGCCCCGAAGGGTGCACAGCAGGTGTCGTTCGCATTCCTGTACGTGCGCGGTACCGCTGGCGTGTTCTTTGTGCTCGGCAAGGGTTCGGGCGCTGACGATTTGATTCAGGCTATTGGCGGCAAGGATGTGGCGTCTGAGCAGAACGCGACGAATATTATTCCGGCGACCAGTGAGGCGCTGGTGAAGCTGAACCCGGACGTCATTCTGACCATGAGCGGCGGCATTAAGTCCACCGGCGGTTTGGATGGTTTCTTGGCTCGCCCGGGTGTGGGTGAGACGACTGCCGGTAAGAATAAGCGCATTATCGATATGGGTGACGGCCAGATTCTGTCCTATGGCCCGAATACTCCGGCAGTATTGCTCTCGCTCGCTAAGGCTGCGTACTCGACTCCTGCGGGGGGCCAGTAGTGGCTGCCGTGAAAAGTGCGGCGGGTGCGCGGGATTATCGTGCTTCACGTCGGCGTCGTGCCGGTCTGACGTTTACGTTTTTGGCGGTGGCACTGTGCGTTGTGATGGTGCTGTCTGCGGGTTTGGGCCAGTACAATATCCCGATTGATCAGGTGGTTGCTTCTGTGGGCCGCCGTCTGGGTCTTGCACCGGAGAACCCGGCGATGCAGCTGGCGGATAGCACTCTGTGGAATATCCGTTTCCCGCGTGTGCTGTTGGGTGTGCTGGTGGGTGCCGCTTTGGGTACTTCCGGTGCGGTGATGCAGTCGGTGTTTGGTAACCCGTTGGCTGAGCCGGGCGTGATTGGTGTTTCCTCGGGTGCGGCAGTTGGCGCGTGTTTGTCGATTGTGTTGAACCTGCAGTTCTTCGGTATTTTCACGACTCCTGCATTCGCGTTTGTGGGTGCGTTGGCGGCTACTGCGCTGGTGTATTTCCTGTCGCGTTCTTCGGGTCGTGCGAAGGTCCTGTCGATGATTTTGACGGGTATTGCGGTAACTGCGGTGGCGAATGCAATTATTGCGTTCCTCATGTTTATTGCTGATACGACGAGCCGCGATCAGATTGTGTTCTGGCAGATGGGTTCGCTGAACGGTTCCACGTGGAAGGCTGTGGCGAGCGTGTGGCCGGTTATTCTGATCGGCTTGGTGGCGTGTTTTGTGATGGCTTCTTCGCTGGATGTTCTGGCGTTGGGTGAGCGTGCGGCACAGCATTCGGGCGTGAACGTGGAGCGTCTGCGTGCGGTGTCTATTGCGGCGACGGCTTTGTTGACGGGTGCTGCGGTGGCGTATGCGGGCATTATTGCGTTTATTGGCCTGATTATTCCTCACCTGTTGCGCATGATTTTGGGTCCGTCGAATCGTGTGTTGTTGCCGGCTTCGGCATTGGGTGGCGCGCTGTTGATTGCGCTGTCTGATTTGGGTGCGCGTACGCTGGTGCCTTTTGCTGATTTGCCGATTGGTATTTTTACGGCTTTGGTGGGCGGCCCGACGTTCTTCGTGTTGTTGCGCCGTTCCCTGGGTCAGGGTGGAGGTGCTTCGTGAGTGAGTTGTTGAGCCTGTCCGGTGTGTGTTTTAACGCTGGTGGGCGTCAGATTTTGAATGATGTGTCTCTGTCTGTTGCTGCGGGCGAGGTTGTGTCGCTGATTGGCCCTAATGGTGCCGGTAAGTCGACTCTGTTGGGTGTGATTGCTGGTGATATTGCGCCCAGTGGCGGTGAGATTCTACTGGATGGCACCCCTTTGGGTTCGATTCCTGCCCGTCAGATGGCGCGTCAGCGTGCGATGCTGCTGCAGAAGTTGAATGTGGCGTTTTCGTACACGGTGCATGAGGTGGTTCAGATGGGCCGCACCCCGTGGAAGGGTACGGAGCGCGCTGAAGAGGATGACGCCGTGGTTGCTTCGATGATGGAGCGTACGTCGGTGACTCACTTGTCGGATCGTGATATTACGACTCTGTCCGGTGGCGAAAGTGGTCGTGCTCATTTGGCGCGTGTGTTTGCTCAGCAGACTCCGCTGATTCTTTTGGATGAGCCGACTGCGGCATTGGATATTACGCATCAGGAGCAGACGTTGCGGGTGAGCCGTGAGTTGGCTGCTGAGGGTGCTGCGGTGTTGACGGTGCTTCATGACTTGGATGTGGCGGCTGCGTATTCTGACCGTATGGTGTTGTTGCGTGGTGGTGAGGTGGTTGCTTCGGGCACCCCTGAGCAGGTGTGTTCGGCGGAGTTGTTGTCTGAGGTGTATCAGCATCCGATTGAGGTGTTGAGGCATCCGGTGACGAATCGTTTGTTGATTCTGCCAGAACGCTGAGTCTGCTAGCGCGTTGAGTTTGCTGGCGCGCTGATTTTACGGGGCTTTAGCGAACCATCCCGCAAACACTTTCCACCTCAAAATATGCCAGTATTCGCATATATTAAATCTCCGTTCTGGAATGGCTGTAAATATCAGTTCATTACAGGGCGGAGATTATCTTTATCCCCTCCTACACGGATACACTGAAAGGTAGTGTCCGCAATACTGAACTCTATTCAGTTCAGCATTCCATCCATTCGAGAAAGAGACCCCCGCATGGATCCTCAGCAGAAAACGGCAGCGCCTGCCGTTGCCGGCTACATTCCCGAATATTCTGAAACACCGCATAGCGGATCTTTCGATATTGCCCAGCACGGTTTGAGCAGCGATGATGTTGCTCGCCTGACTGCTGAAGGTAGGGTCAATACCCAGAACAATAAGTCTTCTCGCACGCTGTGGAGCATTATGCGTGCGCACCTGTTCACGGTCTTCAACTTTGTGTTGGGTGCCTGTGGTGCCGTGGTGATTATGTACCAGCGTTGGGCTGATCTGCTCTTCCTGGCGGCTGTTATCGCTAACGTGGTGATTGGTTTTGTGCAGGAGTACAAGGCGAAGCTTGAGCTGGACCGCATCTCCCTGCTGGACCGCTCCCCCGCTACTGCCGTGCGTGACGGTAAGAGCGTTGAGGTTCCGATGGAGCAGCTGGTTGAGGGTGACGTTGTCATCCTCAAGCGCGGCGATCAGGTTCCGGCGGATGCTGTTGTGCTCACCTCCGATTCTTTGGAGCTGGACGAGTCCCTGTTGACCGGTGAGAACGACCCGATTGCTAAGCGCCCCGGCGATATGGTGCTGTCGGCATCGAGTGTGCTGGGTGGTACCGGCCGCGTCCTGCTCTCTCACGTGGGTGCTAATTCTCGTGCAAGCAAGATTTCTGATGAGGCGCGCCAGTTCTCACGTATTCAGTCCGAGCTGCGTGATGCGCTGAACCGTGTGGTCCGCTGGATTACGGTGGGCCTTGCGGTCATTATTCCTGTGGTGTCGTGGGGTCAGATTCAGGCGGCTGGTGGCCTGGAGACCGTGCAGCAGAACCACCTGTGGGAGCAGGTTTCTATTGCTGTGGTGTCCTCGGTTGCTTCGATGATTCCGCAGGGTCTGGCGCTGATGACTACTCTGGCGTTTGCGGCGGCGGCTGTGGCGCTGGGTCGTAAGCACAACATCCTGGTGCAGGAACAGCCTGCGGTTGAGGTTCTGGCTCGTGTGGATGTGGTCTGCTTCGATAAGACCGGCACCCTGACTGAGGGTGGCGTGATTTTTGATTCGGTGCGCCCGCTGGACACCGTTGCTGAGGCTGAGGGCCCGGATGCTGACTCGGCGGAGCACACTTCTTGGCGTGCTTCTCTGCCTGCCGGCTGGAATGAGGCGCTGGCGTGGTTTGGTCACGATGAGAACGCGAACCCGACCGCTGCGGCTCTGACCGGTGGTTTCCCGGATGCTTCGTCGGCGTCGGTGAGCGGTATTGTGCCGTTCTCCTCGGCTCTGCGTTTTAGTGCGATTGAGTTTAAGGATTCGGGTGCGTGGCTTCTGGGCGCTCCGGAGGCGCTTCTCGCCAAGGGCACCGCTGAGCGTGAGCGTGCCGCCGAACTGGCGGCGCTGGGTCTGCGCACGATGGTTTTGGCGCATGCTTCTGCGGTGGTTCGCAATGAGAAGGATGAGCCGATCCAGAAGATCCCGTCGGATGCTGCCCCGGTTCTGTTCGTGATTTTCCGTGAGAATGTGCGAGCGGACGCGCCTGAAATTGTGGAGTATTTCCACCGTCAGGGTGTGACTCTGAAGGTCTTCTCGGGTGATAATCCGTTCACTGTGGCTGCGGCTGCGAAGACTGCGGGCATGGATACGTCTGCGGGCGCGGTTGATGCGTCGACTCTGCCTGAGGACGGTCCGGAGCTTGCGGAGGCTGCGGTTACTCACAATATTTTCGGTCGTGTATCGCCCGAGCAGAAGAAGAACATGGTGATTGCCCTGAAGGAGCGCGGCCATGTGGTGGCGATGACCGGTGACGGCATTAACGACGCTCTGGCGCTTAAGCATGCAAGCTTGGGTATTGCGATGGGTAACGCGGCTCCTGCGACGAAGGCTGTTTCTCGCCTGGTTCTGCTGGACGGTAAGTTCTCGTCTCTGCCGGCTGCGCTGGAGCAGGGCCGTCAGGTCATTACGAACATTGAGATGGTGGCGAACCTGTTCTTGACGAAGACTGGTTTCGCGATTCTTCTGGGCGTTCTGTTCAGCCTCTTCGGTTTGACTTTCCCGTTCTTGCCGCGTCAGTACTCGACTGCGGACTTCTTGATTGTGGGTGCGTCCTCCTTCGCGTTGACTCTGTTGCCGAATTCGCGCCGTTACGTGCCGGGCTTCTTGCGTCGCGTGCTGAATTACACGGTTCCGAACTCGATTATTGTGGTTGCGATGCTGTTGGCGGTGACGTTCACGGCTCGCGGCATGGGTGTTGAGGATATCCGTCAGATTCAGACGGCTTCGTTCATCACCCTGGTGATGATGGGTCTGTGGAACTTGGCTGCGGTGGCTCGCCCGTTCAACCGTGCTCGTGTTCTGCTGTTTGGTGCGTTGCTTGCGGTGTTCTTCGCGGCGTTGTTCGTGCCGATTCTGGTGGAGTACCACCAGTTCGTTACTGTGCTTCCGCATCTGCTGTGGACGGCTCTGGGCGCCGGTGCTCTGGGTGCCGCGCTGATTGAGGTGAATGCGCATCGTAATCGCCGTTGGCAGAAGCGTAATTACCCTGAGCTGGAGGTTGCTCCGCTGAATTTCTTCCCGGCTAAGTAGTTAGTCGGAAGGTAGCTGCTTCGGTAGCGTGTGGGCCCCGTATCCTGTGGATGCGGGGCCCTTTCGTGTCTTCGCAAGCATCCCCTCCGTAGTGTTCCGGAATCAGCCGGAGTACTCCTACTAGCAGCACCGAGGGTGTGTCTCAGCTATCACTTGGGTGAAACATTTAACAGCTTCTGATAGCTTTTGCCTCTCACCTTGCTCTTAACCTGGGAAAACCCTTAGAGTTACAGGGAACTATTTGAGAAGGGAAACCTTCTTCAGGGTTGTTACTGGTTTGGCAGGCAAGACCTGAGTTACTCAACACCGTATGGGACGGCAGCATATATCTGCCGAGAATCCCCTCTATTTGCTGTACCGAAGCTCCATAGTGGGCACGAGTGTAGTGCTTCCGGTGGTCGAGAGACTCGGGTCTTTTGTGTTTTCTGGCCGTGTTTTCCGGGGCTTTTTCGGCCACCGCAACGTCAGGTAGGCACAGCCTCCGGCAACAACCGCATAGACATTGACCGCATATCTAAGGAAGTATCGTGAATAACCGCGAACTTGGCGAGAAGATTCTTGACGGCCTGGGTGGCCCCGAGAACATCGCGCACATTACTCACTGTGCAACCCGCCTTCGTGTCACTCCTGTGTCTAACGATGCAGTGCAGAACAAGAAGATTGAGAGCCTGCCCGGCGTTCTCTCTGTGATTGAGCAGTCCGGCCAGACTCAGGTTGTTCTGGGCGATCGCGTTGAGGCTGTGTACAACGAGATCAACGCTCTGCCTTCTATGTCCGGCCACGCTGAGGGTGACACCAAGGTTGAGGCTGAGGGCAAGAAGTCTGGCTGGCTTACCAACGTCTTCGACGTTCTGTCTGACTCCTTCCGTCCTCTGCTGTGGGCACTTCTGGGTACCTCGATGATTCTGACCCTGATTGTGTTCCTGCAGCAGCTGGGCTTCTTCGGCCAGTACACTGACTTGACCGGTCAGAGCGTGAACATTGACATCATTAACGGTGCTCGTGTGGCTGACCCCGAGGCTGCTAAGGCGCTGAACACCCAGTGGATGCAGCAGTTTGCTTTCTGGTACATCCTGAAGGCTGCTTCGCTGTCGGTTCTGAACTTCATGCCTATCATGCTGGGTGCTACCGCTGCTAAGCGTCTGGGCGCGAACATGTGGGTTGGTGCGGCTATCCCCGCTGCACTGATGACCGGTACCTTCACCGATCTGACCGCTCTGGCTGACCCCGCCACCAAGATTCTGAACGTTCCGTTCTTCGGTATGGATCTGCCGCTGTACGCATTCAGCTACACCGGTCAGGTCTTCCCCCCGCTGCTGGCTGTTGCTCTGCTGGCTCCGTTTGAGCGCTTCCTGAAGAAGGTTATTCCTTCGATGCTGCAGATGGTGTTCGTGCCGATGATTTCGGTCATCGTTCTGGTTCCGGTGACCGCGTTCCTGGTTGGCCCCATCGGTATCGGTGTTGCTATGGGCATCTCTGACTTCCTGAAGATGGTTAACGACCAGGCTCCGGCTCTGGTTGGTGCTCTGATTGCTGGCCTGTACCTGTTCATGGTTCCGCTGGGTCTGCACTGGCCGCTGAACGCTGTCATGATTAACAACCTGCAGACCATGGGTACTGACTTCATTCAGTCCCCGATGGGTGCTTACAACTTCGCTGTGTTCGGTGTTGTGACCGGTGTGGCTATTAAGGCTAAGCACGACCGCGAGCTGCGCCAGACCGCTGTTGGTGCGTCGATGTCCGGTCTGCTCGGTGGTATTTCCGAGCCGTCCCTGTACGGTGTTGTGCTGCGTTACAAGCGCGTGATCCCGATTATTCTGGTTCCCGCTGTTATTGGTGGCGCTACCATTTCCTTCCTGGGCGTTAAGTCCTACGCGTTCGCGTTCACTTCGCTGCTGTCGATTCCGGCTATGCAGCCCTCGTACCTGTACGTGATTGGTCTGGCTATTGCGTTCTTCGGCGCTATGACCGGTGTTCTGCTGTTCGGTTACGAGTCGAAGGCTGACGCTGTAAGGCACGCTGCGGAGCGTAAGGCTGAGGATGCTGAGGCCGCTCCTAAGGCTGAGGCTGTTGCCGCTAAGGCTGCTCCGGCTGCTGCCGCTACTGCGACCGCTGCTGCTGCACCCGCTGCTTCCGCTGGTGAGGTCATTGAGCTGCACGCTCCGATTGAGGGTACTGCTGTTGCTCTGTCTGATGTTCCGGACCCGATTTTCGCTGCAGGCAAGCTGGGCGAGGGTGTGGCGATTGAGCCGACCGGTACCACTGTCGTTGCTCCCGCAGCCGGTAAGGTTGCTGCAACCTACCCCTCGGGCCACGCTGTGGGTCTGAAGCTGGAGAACGGCATTGAGCTGCTGATTCACGTTGGTCTGGATACCGTGAACCTGGACGGTAAGGGCTTCAGCGTGAAGGTTGCTAAGGGCGATGTTGTTGCTGCTGGCGACGCTCTGATTGAGTTCGATCCTGAGGTTATCAAGGAGGCGGGTTACCCGCTGATTACCCCGGTTATCGTGACCAACACCCGCAAGTTCGCTGAGGTGAAGGGTCTGCCGGGCGTTGCTCACCAGAACCTGAGCACTGTCCTGAAGGTGACCACTAAGTAGTTCGCTTTATAGGCTCTAAGGGGCCCCACCATTGTGGTGGGGCCCCTTTCCTTATGCCCTGTTTCCTTATGCCCTGTTTCCTGATGTGCTGATTCTTTGAGCAGGGTTTGCTGGGGTTTAGGCACTACCCTGGGGTATTTCTGCTAATGTAAGAATACGCTCAACAAGGAAGTTCTCAAGTGATAGGGAGTACGATGATGTCTTCTGATACTAGGACATGGGATACCGGAGCGTGGGAAGAGCAGCAAAAAGAGCTACGCGCTCTTTCTCCTGTTCGGCGGCTGATGCGCCGGCTCAATCTTGAGGCGCTCGTCTATGAGTCCGCGCCGTTTCCGGTTCTGTTGCGTAAGCTCTCCGCGCTGATTCCAGCCTGCCTTCTGTGGTGGGTTATCTACGAGCCGCACCGGCTTGCTTCCTCCACCAGCCTCCCCGAGGGTACTCACGCTATTACACTGCTCCCCGGAGCCTGGGGTGACCCCGCTACGGGGGCTTATGGAGGTCTTCCTGAGCTACCGGGGGTCCTCGTGCGCTGGGTGCTGTGCATCGCGGCAATGGTGGCTGTCGTTCATGTCTGCGGCGTCAAGGCGAAGGGTCAGAGCTTCACCATTCCTCACGATGCCCGTTCACGGCTGATTGCTCTGATGCAGGCTCTCGGCATTTTCGGTGCCTTCGCTCTGGTGGTCTGGATTGAGTACATGATGACTCCGCTGACCCTCATGTTTGAAACCGTGTACGCTGGCCCGACCGCCGTCTATAGCGGCGACGGCGTGATTCCCCTGCACCTGTTCCTATCTTCGTCGTTGAGCGCTATTTTCTTGGGCTATTTTTGTGTGAACATTCTTGCCTCGCTGAATATCCCCGGGTACCTGGGCATCCCCGCAATTATTTACGTGGGGGCGCTCCCTTGGGCTCAGGCGGAGCGGCACCAGTTCACGTTGGCGCTGGCGTGGGTTATTGCGGTGGCGCTGGTGAGTTGGCTCGTGCGCGGCATGTGGGGCACTCTGCTCGCCTGCGTGGGCTATTCTCTCTGGATTGTGCTGGTGGCAACCAGCGGTGATCCTTTTGACCTGTCCGCCAATATGAGCCGTGTGCTCGTGATTTTGGGTTTCCCGCTGGCTTTCATCGTCGCTGGAGGCGGCATTTACCGTATCTTCTATCTGCGGCAGAACCCGAAGATGTTGAGGTACCTGCAGGAGCGCGCCCTGTACCTGGGCGAGTGGTAGCAGCCGGTTAGAGTGGCGCTTCCCTAGTTTTTGTAATTACATATCCCGCTAATGTATCCAGCTAAAGGACGCAGAACAAGCGGGACAGAAAAATCCCGGGCACTCTCTCGTGAGAGTACCCGGGATTCTGTTGTCCTACAGGACGGCTAGAGCGTTACCGCAAGCGGTACTACTCCTGCCAGCCAACGTTGACCCAGTAGTCAGCGCTGGTGTAGCTCTGCTTGAACAGGGACGGACCGTAGTTCGCAACCTTAGCCTTGACAGCGGCGTACATCGGGCCGTTTGCGTAGGGCAGGTACACTGCGACCTTCTCGTAGTAGAGCTTCTCCGCCTCGTTAGCGATCTTGATGCGCTCGTCTTCCTTCTCGGTGTTCTGCAGCTTCTCGATGAGCTTATCAACTTCGGGGTCGCCGACTCCGAACACCTCGGTGGTGAAGAAGTAGGGTGCCGAGGAAGCCAGGTCGGGCAGAACGCCCCAACCGGTGAAGATTGCTTCGTAGCTCTTCTGGCCGAGCACGGAGTTGGAGTTCGACTGCGGCTGGTTGTCAGCGCTCAGGCGGATACCTGCGGACTTCAGCTGCTGCTCCAGAATCTGGTAGACCGCCTGGTAGACCGCCTCGGAACCGAAAGAGGTCAGAGCGAAGCCAGCAACCTTGCCGTCCTTAGCGTAGTAGTCGCCGGACTTGGAGTAGCCTGCGGCCTCCAGAATCTTGCCAGCTGCCTGTGCACCGGTGTCACCAGCGTAGTTGTTCTGGTAACCCTTCTGGAACGGCATTGCGATGATGGAGCCGGGCAGCGGCTCGGTCCAGCCGAGCTGCGAGAAGTATGCCTTAGCGATCTGCTCGCGGTCCACAGAAGCAAGGATTGCGCGGCGCAGTGCCAGGTCCTCGATGCGCTTGGGGTTCAGCTGAATGATGTTGACGTTGGTGTTCTGGCTCTGGCGAATCTCGGTACCTGCCTGGCCCTTCACAGCGTTGTAGCTGGTTGCGCCCACGAAGGTGAAGGCATCCAGTTCGCCGTTCTTGAAGCTTGCACGGATTGCTTCGGAGTCCATCTGACGCCAGATGATGCGGTCCAGGATCGGCTTCTCGCCCCACCACTTGTCGTTCTTGACCAGGGTGAGCACCTTCTGGGAGGAGTTCCACTCGCCAACCTTGAAGGGGCCAGCCCAGTACTGGTCGAGGGGCTTGTCAACGAAGCCTTCGTTGAAGAGGTTGACGTCTTCCAGTGCGGGGTGGATTGCGAAGGCGCACAGACCCTCGGAGGGGTAATACGGAGCCTTCATGGTGACCTTGACGTGGAAGTTGTCGCCGTCCACAGCCTCGATGCTCTCAACCTGCTGCCACATGGTGTTGTCGGTGATGTGGTAGGGGTTGTCGGTGGTTGCGCGGTAGACCTTCCAGCAAGCCTGCACGGCCTTTACGTCCATGGGAGTACCGTCATTGAAGGCAGCCTTGGGGTTGATCTTGAAGGTCGCGGTCTGCACACCGTCGACGGTTTCGGTCTTGTGCTCGGTGCAGAACTCGGGGTTGAGGGTACCTTCGCCTTCGGGGCTCATGGTGTAGAAACCCATCACGGCGGGGATGTTGCAGGGTGCCAGTGCGTCCAGGTTGCTGGAGGTGTAGCCGCTCTGGGTCTGCAGGTTGAAGTTCGGACCCAGGGCGGTAGCCGCGAGAGTCAGGGTACCGCCCTGCTTGAGGGAGGAACGGTCCTGCTTGTTGACCTGAAGGTTCTTCAGAATATCTTCAGCGTTGTTAGCGGCACTACCGCCAACCTTTTCCTTCGAGCTGCCGCAGGCAGCCAGTAGACCAACGGTGCCGAGGGCAACGGTGCCGGTCAGGAGGGTACGGCGAGAGACAGACATGCTCTTCATGGAATTTCTCCTAGAGTATTCGCAGTGTTGTGGAGGCGGCGCGCGAACGGTGCGCAACTAACACTCCAACCCGGCGGGAGGACAGTCTCTGCCGGGGTCGCAGGCAGAATGCCCGCATTTGTTTTAAGTATATCCGTGCAAATCTCTGAGGAACGGGAAAGCGGCGTGCTCCAGAAGGTTTTAATCCTTCTGTAACACGCCGCTTCAGCGCTTTTACCCCTTATGGAGTGTGTGAGCGGTGCTCAACGCTTAGATTTTTACTTCTCCCAACCGACGTTGATCCATACGTTCGGGTTGTAGTAGGGCAGACCGAAGAGCATGGGGCCATAGTTCGCCAGGCCCTTACGGCATGCCTTGAAGTTCGGGCCGTTATTGGTCGGGACGTAGATTGCGACCTCGTCCAGGTGGCGCTTCTCCAGCTCGTTCATGATCTTGAGCTGTTCCTTCGGGTCCTCGGTGGACATCATGGTTGCTGCCAGCGAGTCCAGATCCTTACCGTGACCGTTGTTGGTCTCGGAGATGTAGAAGTAGTTCGCTGCATCCACCGGGGAGGTGGTGATGCCGTAGCCGCCGCTCTTGATGGTGAAGTTCTTCGCGGAGATGATGCTTGCCATTTCGGATGCACCGTGGTTGTCGATGCTCAGCTCGATGCCGATTTCCTTCATCTGTTGGGTGAGGAACTGTGCGGTAGAGCTGACGACCGGGTCGGTACCGAAGGTGGTCACCGAGTAGGAAGCCTTAGTGCCGTCCTTCTCGTAGTAGTCGCCGTTC
>NZ_KV813815.1:77288-82015 GCF_001813725.1 Rothia sp. HMSC072B04
CTCGTAGTAGTCGCCGTTCTTGGTGTAGCCTGCATCCTCAAGGATCTTGGTGGCGACGTCCTTGCCGAGCTTGGTCGGGTAGTTGTCCTGGTAGCCTTCCTGCATGGGCAGCATGCACATGGAGCCGGGCAGGTTTTCCTTCCAGCCAAGCTTCTCGTAGCGCAGCTTGAGCAGCTGGTCACGGTTCAGGGCTGCAACGAATGCGCGGCGGACGGGCAGGGGCATCTTTTCGGGGTTGATTTCGTAGTTGCCCACGGCCAGCGCGCTACCCTTGCGGATATCGATGTTGCTGACGCTGGAGAGCTCGTTGTAGGAGCTGAGGGTGCTTGCGTCGGCGTAGTCAATCTCGTTGTTCTTGAAGGCTGCCTGCTCTGCCTGGGAGCTCATTTCACGCCAGGTGATGCGCTCGAGCAGAGGCTGGGTGCCCCACCACTTCTCGTTGCGGACAACGGTGAGGACCTTGGAGGAGGAGTTCCATTCGCCGACCTTGAAGGGGCCTGCCCAGTACTGGTCCAGGGGCTTACCGTTCATGCCGTCGTTGAAGAATGCGACGTCGACGAATGCAGGGTGCAGGAAGGAGGTGAAGCTACCTTCGATGGGGTACCAGGGCTTGGACATCGTGACCTTCACGTGGCGGGTATCGCCGTCCACTGCCTCGACGCTTGCGACCTGCTCCCAGATGGGCGAGGGGGTGATCTGGTAATCCGAACCGGATGCCGCGGCGGTGTAGATGGTCTGGTAGCTCTTGACGGCGTTCACGTCGATGGGGGTACCGTCGTTGAAGACTGCCTTCGGGTTAATCTTGAAGGTCACGGTCTGCACGCCGTCAACGGTCTGAGCCTTGTACTCGGTGACGTAGTCCTCGTTCATGTGGCCTTCACCGCGGAAATCAGCGTAGTAGCCACCGGTGAATGAGGAGTTAATGGCCGCCTGAATGTTCAGGTTACCTGCGGTGTAGCCGTTGGTGTTGAGGATGTTGAAGTTCGGGCCAATGCCGTCTGCGCTCAGTCGCAGCTCGCCGCCGTTCTTAAGGGCGGAGCGGTCCTTCTCGTTGTAGGAGACTGCCTTGGACAGGTCGTCGCCAGCGGAGAGAGCGTTGCTCTCGGTCTTGGAGGAGTTGCCGCCGCATGCTGCGAGCAGGCCGACGGTACCCAGGGCAACGGTGCCGGTGAGCAGGGTACGACGGTTGAGGGTGAAAGTGGTCATTAGTTTTCCTCAGTTAGGTGGGATGCTGCTTTGCTGTACGCGGGGGAACACAACCCGCACACCTTTGTGACAGCACGCACATTTTGCATTGGCAATAGTATACACACATTTCCCACGCACTATGACCCAGTTCACCGTTTCAAGGAAAATATTTCAGCCAATTCCCGAAACCACCCCACCACAAAACCACCCATCAAAAACACAGAAAAGCCCCGCGGCACCCCGCCTCTAAGGCGGAATACCGCGGGACTTTACCCTTCCGGAGTCTTATGCCGGCGCCTCCAAAAATTCAGAAACCACCGAATAGGAATCCAGAAAATTAACCTGTGGCTTTAGTTCTGCCAACCCACATTGGTCCAGCGCTTGGGGTCGGTGTAACTGGTTGCGAAGAGGGAAGGACCGTAGTTAGCCAGCTTCTCCTTCACAGCTGCGTAGCTGGGGCCGTTAGCGTAGGGGAAGTAAATAGCGACCTTCTCCATGTGCTGCTTCTCAGCCTCAGCAGCCATCTTCAACTGCTCCTCGTGGGATTCCTTCTCGTAAATGGACGCGATGTACTTATCCAGTTCAGGATCACCCACACCCTCGTTGATTTCGCTGGTGTAGAAGTACTGAACGCTATCTGCGGGGTCAGCACCAATACCCCAACCGGAGAAGGCGCAGTCGTACTGCTTAGCGCCCATCACGGAGTTGAACTGGGACTGCGGCTGGTTGTCCTGCTCGAGCTTAATACCTGCTGCCTTGAGCTGCTGCTCGAGGTTCTGGAACTGAGCCAGGGAGGTTGCATCCGAACCGAAGTAGGTGATGGAGAAGCCTGCAGTCTTGCCATCCTTGGCGTAGTAGTCGCCATTCTTGGAGTAGCCTGCTGCTTCCAGAATCTTTGCCGCAGCCTCGGCACCGGGGTTAGAGGGCATAGCGTCCTGGTAGCCCTTCTGGAAGGGCATAGCAATCAGGGAGCCGGTCAGGGGCTCTTCCCAGTTGATCTGGCCGAACTTGACCTTAGCCAGCTGGGAGCGGTCAACCGCGGCGAAGACTGCACGGCGCAGGGCGGTGTCGGTCACGCGGGTCGGGTTGAACTGCAGGTTAATCACGCCAACGCTCTGGCCGGAGCGAATCTGAACACCGGGCTGACCCTTGACAGCGTTGTAGGTTGCCAGGCCAGCGAAGCCGATGCTGTCCAGCTCGCCGTTCTTGAACGCTGCGCGCTCTGCTTCGTCGCCCATTTCGCGCCAGATGATGCGATCCAGCAGCGGCTTCTCACCCCACCACTTGTCGTTGGGAACGAGGGTGAGGGTCTTAGCCGAAGAGTTCCACTCGCCAATCTTGAAGGGGCCGGACCAGTACTGATCCATGGGCTTGTTCACGAAGCCGTTGTTGAAGAGCTCCTTGTCGGTCAGTGCGGGGTGCAGACCGAGCAGGCCGAGGGTCTCAGCGGGGTACAGAGGCTTGGACATGACGATCTTGACGCGGGTCTTGTCGCCATCCACGGGGTCGATGGATGCTACCTGCTGCCAGAAGGGAGCGGCGATAACGTTGTAGCCGTCATCGGGGTTGCGGTAGACGGTCCACGCGGCGCGGATTGCCTCAATGTCAACGGGGGTGCCGTCGTTGAAGACAGCCTTAGAGTTGAGCTTGAAGGTGATGGTCTGCACGCCGTCAACAGTCTCAGCCTTGTAGTCGCTGACGTAGTCGTCGTTGAGGCTGTAGTCGCCGGCAGGGCTTAGGGAGGTGAAGCCGATAGCGGAGGGGATGTTGCAGGCGCCACCGAATGCGGTGAGGTTCTCGGTGGTGTAGCCGCTCTGGGTCAGAATGTTGAAGTTCGGGCCGACTGCAGAGACGCTACCGCGGAACTCGCCACCCTGCTTGAGGGAGGAGCGGTCCTGCTTGTTGATTTCGAGGTTCTTGACGATTTCCTCGGTGCTTGATGCAGCCTTACCGCTGATCTTCTTGTCAGAGCCGCCGCCGCATGCAGCGAGCAGGCCGACGGTACCCAGGGCAACGGTGCCGGTCAGCAGGGTACGGCGATTAATACGTAGATGAGTCATGTATTCTCCTCATGCCGGAGGGCTTAGGTGCTATTTGATAAGCGCACCGTGTTGTGCGCCGATTTTGCGGGAGCGCCGAAGCTCCCGCCCGTCACCTTTGTGAGAGCCCCCACATTGTTTGTGGTTGAAACACAGTATACCCCCAAAAGAAGCGACGCAGACCACAGTCCAGACTCTGGAAGAACTATACACCGTCTAAAAATCACGGGTTCAGCACCTGAACCCGCATCATCACGCGGAAGCCGCGTGCGAAAACTAAAAAATGAAATATTATGTCGCATTGGCGCGCGAGCGCGTCACACCCGGTGCTTTGAGAGTTGTTACAAGTTACAAGCACAGCGTCGGGGCAGCTAAAGCGCGCTGAACCCTCCACAAGAAAAAACTCCCCACCCCTATACGACACTGCGAAAACGTATAGGGGGCAGGGAGCTTAAAACTGCGGCTTATGCCATCCAGCCGACGGTAGACCAGTCGGTGGTCTTGAAGAGGAACGCACCGTAGTTAGCGAGCTTCGGGCGGCATGCCTTGAAGTCCGGACCATTGAGGAACGGGATGAAGAGGCAAACCTCGCTCATGTGCTTCTTCTCAATTTCGTTGCACTTCTCGGCGCGCTTAGCGTCGTCGAGGATGGTGACCATCTCGTCGACCATAGCGTCGATTTCGGGGGTGCCGACGCCGTTCCAGTTCTTGGAGTGGTAGAAGTACTCGGCTGCACTGGTCGGCTCGGAGGTCACGCCGAAGCCCGAAATGCTTACGTCGTACTCGCGGTTACCAACAACCTTCGAGAATTCAGACTGTGCACGCGAATCGAGCTCGAAGTTAATGCCGATTTCCTTCATGCTCTGGATGAAGGTCTGTGCCTGGCCCTTGGTGGTGGCGTCATCACCGAAGGTGGTCAGCTTCAGGGTGATGGTCTTGCCGTCCTTCGCGTAGAAGTCGCCGGACTTGGTGTAGCCTGCCTTCTCCAGGACCTTGCGTGCTTCCTCCGGGTTACGTGCCGGGTAGTTGTCGCGGTAGTACTGGGAGGAACCCAACAGAAGCATCGAGCCGGGAACTTCTTCTTCGTAGGGCAGACCCTGGAAGCGAATCTTTGCCAGAGCACCACGGTCGATACCCAGGAAGATTGCCTTACGGACAGCAACATCAGTGATGTGCTCTGCGTTCAGGTTCATGCCGCCGGCGAAGAGGCGGCGACCGCGGCGGATTTCAGAGTTCGCAACGTCCTTCATCTCGTTGTAGGCGCTGAGGGTACGTGACTCGACGACGTCCAGTTCGCCGTTCTTGTACGCGGCGCGTGCTGCGGCGTCTGCCATTTCACGCACGACGATGCGGTCCAGCTTGGGCTTCTCGCCCCACCACTTGTCGTTGGGCACAGCAGTGAAGGTCTTCTCGGAGGAGTTCCAGCCGTTGGGTGCCAGGGTGAAGGGGCCGCAACCGAGCTCGGGGTGGGGGTTGTCCACGAAGCCTTCGTTGAAGAGG
>NZ_KV813815.1:82115-96910 GCF_001813725.1 Rothia sp. HMSC072B04
GTTGTCCACGAAGCCTTCGTTGAAGAGGTTTACGTCGAGCATCGCCGGGTGCAGGATTCCACCAAAGAGCAGACCCTTGACGGGGTTGTGCGCAGTCTTGAAAACAACGCGTGCGTGGTAGCGGTCGCCATCGATAGCTTCAACGCTTTCGATGTACTCGTAGATACCTGCCGCGGCAATCTTGTATTCACCGTCGGGGTCACGCTGGATCTGCCAGGTTGCCTTGAGGGCGTCGATGTCGATGGGGGTGCCGTCGTTGAAGACTGCCTTGGGGTTCAGGCGAACCTCTGCGGTAATCTTGCCGTCTACTTCCTTAGCTTCGAAGCCGAGGCAGTAGTTGGGGTCGAGCTCGTCTTCACCCTTGAAGGTGCTACGCCAGATGCCGGCACCGGCGATAACGCCCATGGTTTCGGAGACGGAGGTGCTGGAGCCGTTCTGGGAGAAACGGTTGAAGTCCGGACCAAGGGAGTAAGTGCTCAGGTTCAGGGTACCGCCCTGCTTGAGCTTCGAGGCATCCTGCTCGTTGATTTCATAGAACGGGGTTTCGCTTGCCTTGTGCTCGGTCTTGGAGGACGAGGAGCCACAAGCGCTCAGTACGCCGGCAGCAGCGACGGCGGTTGCGCCGCCGAACAGTACGCGGCGGCTCATGATCGGGTTGAATCCGGAGAGGGAGGGGATGGGGTGGGGGCTCATGACGGGCTCCTTGTGGGTGTGGACTGCGCTGATGCAGTGTTTGCAGTGTAGAGTGGGTGGCTCGCGTGCTCTGGAGGCGGGGTTTCCGCCTGTAGGAGCGCCTGCTATCTGCGGTGATGGGCGGGCAGGTCAAGCCATGCAAAATAATGTGACCTAAAGCTATGTTCTAAGCCACATTTAATATTTTTAGTAGTGTACACCACATAAATCACTACAGGCGCGCAACACGATAAATATTTCTCAATTATTACGCCCAGCCCTAATGCAACGGGTCTAAATCCACATCGGCACAACCCCACCACCCTTCGCGCAACATCCCTCCCCCACCTCCAGAAATAGCCAACGGGCACAGCAAAGCGGGCCGAACGCGCATATACGCATTCGACCCGCTCGCAAGACAGGCACCTTTTAGGAGTTCATCCAGCCCACAGCAGCCCAGTCCATCGACTTGTACAGGCGCGGACCGTAGTTAGCCAGAGTCTTCTTGACCATCACAAAGTCAGGACCGTTCGTAATGGTGCCCAGGAAGGCGAACTCCGCCATGTGCTTCTTCTCAATCTCGTTGCAGGCGAGGTTACGTTCCTTGTCATCCTCAATGAGGGTCATGGCGTCGATGAGGGCATCGATTTCCTTGCTGCCGATACCTTCGTTGTTCTCGGAGTAGTAGAACTGCTTGGTACTCTCGGTCGCGTCAGCAGAGACCGAGTAGCCGCTGAAGGAAATATCGTAGTCCCAGTTGCCCAGAATGGTGGCGAACTCGCTATCGGCGTGCTGATCAATCCGGATCTCGATACCGACATCCTTCATCTGCTGAGTGAAGGTCTGAGCCTTACCCTTGTTGGTCGGATCGTCACCGAAGACCACCACTGCGCAGCCAGCCTTCGTGCCGTCCTTCTCGTAGTAGTCGCCGTTCTTGGTGTAGCCGGCGGCCTCCAGAATCTTCTGCGCCTCCGAAACACTATTATTCGGGGTCGGGTAAGAATCCTGGTAGTAGGGCGAGAAGGGCATATGAATCATCGAACCGGGGATAGCTTCCTCGTAGGGCAGACCCTGGAACTGAATCTTTGCGAGTGCTTCACGGTTGGTGCCGACGAAGATTGCCTTACGCAGGGCAGCATCCTTGACGCGGCGGGGATTGATATCCAGGCCACCGGCGTAGAGGCGGGTGCCCTTACGCAGTTCGGTACCCGCAATGTTCTTCACCTCGGCATAGGTGGAGGAGGTGCTCGCACCGATAGCGTCAATTTCATCGTTCTTGAACGCGGCACGTGCAGCGCTGGACTCCATCTGGGTAAAGACAATCTTGTCCAGCAGGGGCTTGGTGCCCCACCACTTGTCATTGGGCACAACACTGAAGGTCTTCGCGGTGGAGTCCCAGCCCTTATCCGCCAGGGTGAAGGGGCCAGCCCAGTACTCGGGGTGGGGCTCATCCACGAAGCCGTTGTTGAAGAGCTCGACGTCTTCCAGTGCGGGGTGCAGAATCTCAGAGAAGAGGCTCTGCAGCGGGTAGAAGGGCTTGGAGAAAGTGACGGTTGCGCTGTAGTCGTCTTCGCCCTTTTCTACGGATTCAACGAATTCGTAGATGCCGCTGGTGACGATGTTGTAGCCGTTATCCAGGCTCTTGAAGATGTTCCAGGTGGACTGGAGCGCCTTGTAGGTGATGGGGGTGCCATCGTTGAAGACAGCCTTGGGGTTGAGCTTGACGGCAACCTGAATCTTATCGTCCTTCTTGCTGTGCTCGAAGGAGACAGCGAAGTCGGTGTTCAGCTTGTAGGTGCCGTCAAAGTCGAGGTTCCACATGCCGGCCTGGCTGATGGTGCTCATAACGTTGACGTTATCGCTGGTGTTACCGCTCTGGGTGTAGAAATTGAAGTTCGGACCGATGGATCCGGCGGGCAGGCGCAGGGTGCCGCCCTTCTTCAGGCTGTTCACGTCCTGAGCGTTGATGTTGTAGAGGTCTTCGATATTGGCACCGGCGCCGGCTGCCTTGGTCTTCTCAGAGCTTGCGCTGCCGTTGCCGCAGGCACTGAGCAGACCTACAGCTCCCAGAGCCGCGGTGCCGCCAATGAGGGCGCGGCGGCTGAAGCTGTTCTTGGTCGCTTCGTGGCTGCTCGCGGTGTATGCGGTGTTGGCGGTCATGGGAGTGGTTTCCTTCTGTCTTGTGCGGGCGGGTTTATCCCGTATCCCCGAAGTAATGATTATTTATACAGAGCACTGCATAACTTTGTATGACTCCACTGTAGCGCACCTCGGGAGCGGAAACCAAGCATTTTCACAATATTTCTTAATATTTATCGTATTTTCTGAATATTCATACCATGAATACCCTGTTTTTGTGCGAATTTTTCGGATTTTTCCGGATAGCTATACCACCGCTCCCCTACATCGATATACAAAAGCACCCAAAGCACCCCTCCAGATATGCAAAAAGTGTCCACCCGGATGATCCGGGTGGACACTTTCATATAGCTCCAGGCTATTCACCTAGTAGGTGAAGGGAAGAGGACTTACTTAGCCCAACCGACCTTCTCCCAGTGAATACCATTGCCCTGGTAGAGGGAAACGCCGTAGTTGCGCAGACCCTTCTTGACGAACTTGTACTCGGGACCATTGAAGAGCGGAACCAGCACAGCAATCTCAGAGAGGTGCTTCTTCTCAATCTCGTTACATGCCAGGTTGCGTTCCTTGTCGTCAGCAATGAGCTTCATCTTCTCGATCATCTCATTGATTTCGTCGGTGCCAGCGTCCTCGGGCTTCTCACGCAGGTAGAACTGCTGGGTAGCCTGGGTAGCATCCGGGTCACTCAGAGCGTAGCCCGATGCAGTTGCGTCGTAGTCCTTAGCCTGCATTGCCTTACCGAATTCGCTTGCAGCGCGGGATTCGAGCTCAACATTAATGCCGACAGCCTTGAGCTGCTGAACAACGGTCTGAGCAACAGCCTTGGAGGTGGGGTCCTCGCCGAAGACGGAGTACTTGAAGGCAGCCTGCTTGCCGTCCTTCTCGTAGAACTCGCCGTTCTTGGTGTAACCTGCCTCTTCCAGAATCTTCGATGCAGCAGCTGCATCGTTGTTCGGGGTCGGGTAGACATCCTGGTAGTACTCGGAGAAGGGCATGTGAATCATCGAACCGGGCTGCTTCTCTTCGTAATCCAGACCCTGGAAACGAACCTTGGCAATTGCCTCACGGTTCATGCCAGCGACCACAGCGCGGCGCAGAGCAACGTCCTGCATGCGGGCGGGGTTCATGACCATGCCGCCGGAGAAGAGGCGAACACCGCGACGCATCTCGGTGTTAGCAATTTCCTTCAGCTCCTTGTAGCTTGCAGCAGCGGTAGCGGGAGCAGCGTCAATTTCATCGTTCTTGAACGCCGCACGCTCAGCAGCGGAATCCATCTGACGGAAGACGATGCGCTCCAGAACAGGCTTCTCGCCCCACCACTTGTCATTGCGGGTCAGGGTCAGGGTCTTCTCGGAGGAGTTCCAGCCGCCCTCAGCTACAGTGAAGGGACCAGTAGCGTATTCGGGGTGCGGGTTGTCCACGAAGCCTTCGTTGAAGAGGTTCTTATCCAGCAGAGCCGGGTGCAGAATTTCACCGAAGAGGATGTTCAGGGGGTAGTACGGCTTTGCGAAAGTGACCTTGACCTTGAAGTCATCACCGTCGCGCTCAACGGAGCCAACGCTGCTGTAGATACCGCTGGTCTCAATCTTGTAGTCGCCATCGACGCTCTTGAGGATGTTCCAGGTAGCCTGCAGCGCCTTGTAGTCGATGGGGGTACCGTCGTTGAACTTAGCCTGGGGGTTCAGCTCAATGGAGACAACGGGCAGACCGTTTTCCTCAGCGATTTCGAAGCTCTTTGCAAAGTCGGTAGACAGGGTGCGCTTACCCATGGGGTTAGCCTGCCAGAGACCGCTGTAGTACATGGGGCTCAGAGCAGCCTGGGTGTAGGAGGTAACACCGGTGCCGAAGAGGTTGAAGTTCGGACCCAGTGCAGTCACAGACAGGCGCAGGGTACCGCCCTGCTTCAGGTCCGAAACAGCGGTCTCAGCAATGTCGTAAAGTTCCTTGGCATCGGTACCCGCGGTTGCTCCCTGGGTGGTTGCCTTGGAGTCCTTGGACGAGCCGCACGCAGCCAGTACGCCCGCGGTACCCAGTGCTGCAGCGCCACCGAGAACGGTACGACGGTTCAGGATGAAATTCTTCTCCATGAGAGTGTCCTCTTATACGTTTGACCCTCAATAATCCTGCAGGAAAGCGTCAAGGGTTCCCTGCTCATGCGCCGCAATAGGCTGCGGTGAGCGATGAATTAGTGCCGGTCTATGAATGTGTTCCTTGAGGTACGCCCCTAGCGGCGCACCCACAGGCTTAATTATGGCTTACTGCCGGCAGGAAAGCCCTTCCATAAATATTCATATCTTGAATGGTGAGAAAGGTTATACCTAGTCAGTGCAGTTTTATCTGTTTCCTGGAGGATTTCAGTGCCTAGCGCCACATTCTGCGGCTCGCACCGTCTCACTAGGTGACAATCTCGAACAACGTACAGCCCACCAATACCGGGCATAAAAAACCCGAGGGGCGAATATTCAACGAATATTCGCCCCTCGGCACACATGCGACTTATTCAGCCGACTCTAGAGCTACACCGTAGCGGCCTCAGCCTCAGGGTAGTAGCAAGCATAACCGTGATCCTGGCCCTCAACGGGGGTCAGTTCCGGCATCTCCTCCAAGCAACGACGCTTCTTGTCCTCAGGCAGAAGCTTGAAGACCGGGCAACGGCTCGAGAAGCCACAGCCCTTAGGCGCGTTCACCGGAGTGGGCAGGTCGCCCTCAAGCATAATGCGGTGGCGCTTTGCCTCAACCTCGGGGTCCGGAACCGGAATCGCCGAGAGCAGTGCACGGGTGTACGGGTGAATCGGGTTGTCGAACACCTGGTCGACGTCACCGATCTCAACAATACGACCCAGGTACATCACTGCAACGCGGTCGGATGCGTGGCGAATCACCGCGAGGTCGTGAGCAACCATCAGGTAGCTCAGACCCAGGTTTGCACGCAGCTCCTCCAGAAGGTTGATCACACCAGCCTGGACGGACACGTCCAGTGCGGACACCGGCTCATCCAGAACCACGAGCTTGGGGTTCACAGCAAGCGCACGAGCAATACCGATACGCTGACGCTGACCACCAGAGAACTGGTTCGGGAAGCGGTTCACGTGGTCAGGCTGCAGACCCACAATGTGCATCAGCTCGATGACGCGCTTCTTGATGTCTGCCTTGTTCATGCCCTGGTTTTCCAGGGGCTCAGCCAGCACCTCGTAAACGGTAAAGCGCGGATCCAGAGCACCGGTGGGGTCCTGGAACACCATCTGCTGGTTCTTACGCAGCTCAAGAATCTCACCTGCGGACTTGCCGTCCTTGGTGGAGGTTCCGTTAATCAGAATCTCACCGTCGGTGTTCTTATTGAACTCCATGATTTCCAGCAGGGTGGTGGTCTTACCACAACCGGACTCACCCACAATGGAGAAGCACTCGCCCTCACGAATATCGAAGGACAGGCCGTTCACAGCCTTCACAGTGCCCACGCGGCGCTTAATCAGTGCACCCTTCATGAGCGGGAAGTGCTTCTTGACGTTGCGGACCTCCAGGACGGGGGCACGCTCCTCACGCGGAATACCGTCGTACTTCGATACCGGGGGTTCCGGAACCGGGTACAGCTCGTCAGCGGTCTTACCGACCAGCTCCTGAGAGATGGTGCAGGAGGAGTAGTGACCCTCGCCAACGCCTTCCAGCAGCTGCAGATCGGGCTCGCCGTTGGAGTCCTGGCAGCACTGGCCACCGCTCTTAGCGATGGGGCAACGCGGGCGGAAGGAGCACGCGGTCACCGGGTTAATCAGGTTCGGAGGGGTACCCTCAATCGGAACCAGGGAGACCTTCTCGGAACGGTCCACACGCGGGACCGCACCCAGCAGACCGATGGTGTACGGGTGGGAGGGATGCTTGTACAGGTCTTCTGCCTTCGCAATCTCCACCGGCTTACCGGCGTACATCACCAGAATGTCGTCAGCCATACCAGCCACAACACCGAGGTCGTGGGTAATCATGATGGTCGCTGCGCCGGTCTCTTCCTGAGCCTTCTGCATAACCTCCAGCACCTGCGCCTGAATGGTCACATCCAGCGCGGTGGTGGGCTCATCGGCGATGAGCACGCGGGGGTCATTCGCAATCGCCATAGCGATCATGATGCGCTGACGCATACCACCGGAGAACTCGTGCGGGAAGGAACGCAGGCGGTCAGCCGGCGAAGGAATACCCACCATACGCATCAGCTCGATGGAACGGTCCTTGATAGCCTGCTTGCTCATGCCCTTGTTGTGGACCTTGAGCACCTCAGCGATCTGATCACCAATGGTGTACACGGGGGTCAGGGAGGACAGCGGATCCTGGAAGACCATGGAGATCTCCTTGCCGCGGTATGCGCACATTTCCTTATCGCTCAGACCCAGCAGCTCGGTACCGTTGTACTTAATCGAGCCGGTGATGTCAGCGGTGGTCGGGTGCAGGCCCATAATCGCCATGGAGGCAACGGACTTACCGGAACCGGACTCACCCACGATACCCAGGGTCTTACCGGGGTACAGGTCAAAGTTCACACCGCGAACAGCGTGCACGACGCCATTCTCAGTGTTGAAGCGGACGTTGAGGTCCTTAACGCTCAGAACGGGAGAGGTACTCATTAGTTCTTCGCCTCCTTTGCAGCGGCAGCGGGTGCCTCTGCCTTCTCGTTCTTCTTGGACTTCTTGATCTTACCGACCGACATCGAAGTCGGGTCGAATGCGTCACGCAGACCGTCGTTCATGAGGGCCAGCGGACCAACCAGCAGGAAGAAGAACAGAACCGGGAACCAGAACATGTGCGGCAGGGTGTTAATCTGCTGCGAAGCATCCGAAATCAGCGAGCCCAGCGAGTAGTTGGGGTACTTAATACCGATGCCGATGAAGGAGTAAGCGACCTCAGAGAGCACAGCGCCCATGATGCCGCTGGTGAAGTTCAGAACCAGCAGGGAGCCAATGTTCGGAACCAGGTGGCGCATCACAATCTTGAAGGGGTGCACACCCATGTAGCGTGCAGCCTTCACGAAGTCGCGGTTGATGAGGGACTGCGCCATTGCACGAATAACACGGGCGCTACCCATCCAGCCGAAGGCAATCAGCACTGCAGAGAGCAGAACCCAGGTGGGGAC
Source organism: Rothia sp. HMSC072B04 (assembly GCF_001813725.1). Lineage (NCBI taxonomy): Bacteria > Bacillati > Actinomycetota > Actinomycetes > Micrococcales > Micrococcaceae > Rothia > Rothia sp. HMSC072B04. The sequence continues at coordinate 90,043 of NZ_KV813815.1, forward strand.
GCTCTTCTGAATCTGCTTACCAACCTGACCGTTGATCAGAATTGCCAGAATCAGCAGCGAGGGAACCATGATCAGGGTCTCGAGGATGAACAGCATAATCTTGTCAATCCAGCCACCGAAGTACGCCATCACACAACCGTAAACTGCGGAGATGAACACAGTGGCCAAACCGACGACCACACCAATCTGGAGAGAGGTCCAGACGGCCTCAGACATCATGGCGAACACGTCATTACCCGCGATGGTGGTACCGAACCAGTGCTCGGCCGAGGGGCCTTCACCCAGCGCCATGTAGTCAATGTCGTTGGGCTTGTACTTGGTCAGGTACTTACCGAACAGACCGAACAGACCCATGCCGATGAACACGCACAGACCGAAGACTGCAGCCTTGTTACGCAGGAAGCGGCGCAGAATAATAACGCTCTTGTTGATGACCTTGAAGTCACCGTTCTCCTGTACCACCGGTACGGAGGAAGTTGCAGTTACCTGACTCATGAGATCCTCACTCGGGGGTCGACGATGGTGGTAGCGATATCAGCGATGATCGCACCGACAGCGAACAGTGCAGAACCGTACGCGAGGGTCACGGTCGCAGCGTTCACGTCCTGCGCGGAAATGGAGTCAATCGACCACTTACCGATACCGGGCCATGCAAAGACGGTCTCGGCGAAGAATGCACCCGCAAAAATCATCGGAATCTGGTACGCGATGGACTGTGCCACGGGGATGAAGGAGACGCGCAGTGCGTGGCGAGTAATCGCCTGGTTACGGGTCAAGCCCTTAGCACGAGCGGTACGCACGAAGTCAGCGTTCACGTTATCGAGCAGGTACTGACGCTGTGCAATCTGGTAACCAGCCCAACCGAAGATGGTCATACAGAAGGTCGGCACGACGTAGTGCGCCGCCATATCCATGGTGATTTCCCAGAATCCGGTCAGACCCGGAGTCGAAATACCGGTCACATAGAAAATCTTCTCTCCACCATTAGCAACGGCGATGTTGTTGATAGTGGTCGCGCCCTGCTGCACCACGAAGTAAGCAACGGGAGCGGGGATGATGTAGACCAGGTAGGAGTAACCGGTGATAACACGGTCAGAGAACTTGTACTGGCGAGCTGCCGAGTACACACCCAGGGCAATACCAATCACAATCGAGAGAATGGTAGCCACCAGCAGCAGGCGGGTAGAAACCCACACGCGCTGGCCAAATTCCTGGTTAATGTACGCGCCGTTGGGGCTACGGCCCCAATCGAACTTGGTGACCACATTGGTCAGCCACTGAACGTAGCGGTCCCAGGGGTTCATTTCGGGATCGAGACCCAGGGATGCGAAGTTACGGTTCACCTGCTCGGGGCTAGGCTTCGGAACCTTTTCCTGCTCCAAGAGGGCAGGCTTCAGGGCAGTAACCGCTGCAAAGTAACCCATCGTGGTCGTAATAAAGACCATGACGAGGTACGTCAGCGATCGCTGGAGGATGTACCTAAACATGGGACGGTTCCCCTCCTTGTGTAGATGTCGGTGTTAAGGCATGTGTGTCATGCTGTCCTAGCGCACTGCTTCGTGATGACTGTCACTAGGAGCATATGTACTTTATCTTATATAGCCTGTAACACTTCCACCAAACCCACATTGGGCACTTTCACCCCTTAGAACAGCCTGTATGCAAGCTAAAAGGGAGCTGGGTAAAAAAATGCCCCGGAATACCGGGGAAAAGGGGCGGATTAACAATTTTTACGAAAATTTTACATCGGAAACAATTCTCTCGACATAGGGACGTAATAACCTTTTCGATAAGCGCTTTAATGGGGCAAAACACCACGTAAACCCACTATTTAAGGGACTAAACCAACACTTCCAACCCCTAAACCAAGCACTAAGGCACACCTCTTAAGCGCGCTATTTAAGGCAACTCAGCCAAAAACGGCGCCCCGGCACGAGCACACGACTCGCACCGGGGCGCCGCTTATATAGGAAGGCAACGCCTCCGGCGCGCACCTTTTCGTTATCCCTCATTCTAAGAACGCGAGGAGCCGCCATCCTCCGAAGAACCCGCCTCAGGCGAAGCCTCCGAGCTCAACGACTCATCAATACGAGCACGAGCAGAGGCGTGCATGCTCTTCAGAGCCTCAGCATCCTTAGCCGCCATCTCCGGAGTAATCACCGGAATCGCGCCAGTCGCCGCACGAGCAATATCAACAGCCGGCTCAGTCTCCAGGGTCGTCGCCAACGCATCCTCACGAATGAAGAACAGAAGCAGCGTAGACACCAGACCCAGCGGCACCAGGTACAGGAACAGCGGAATCAACGCATCGTTATAGGCATTCACAATGATGCCGTGCACCGGCTCCGGCAAAGACGCCACCAGCTCAGGAGTCAGAGACGAAGACGCATGGCTACCCGAAGACTGCAGCGCCTGCTGCGGCATACGCTCAGAAATCAGCGAGGTCAGACGCGAGGTAAACAGACCACCCACCAGCGAGGCACCCACAGTAGCACCCACCTGACGGAAGAAGTTATTCGACGCCGTCGCGGTACCAACCACACTCACCGGGAACGCATTCTGAACAATCAGAGTCAAGAACTGCATGGACATACCCAGACCGGCACCCATCACCGCGAGGTACACACAGAACAGCCAGGTCGGAGTCTCAATAGTCACGGTCGACAGCAGGAACAGGCCCAGCGCCACAATCGCGGTACCGCTCGTCACGTAACGCTTGTAGCGACCGCTCTTCGACACCACGCGGCCCGTCACAATCGACACCACCAGCATGACACCCATCATCGGAATCATCAGCAGACCGGCCACCGTAGCGCTCACACCCAGCGCCATCTGCAGATAAGTCGGGATATACTCCACCGCACCAAACATTGCCACACCCAGCGCCAGCGAAGCGCCCAGAGTCAGCAAGAAGTTACGGTTCTTGAACAGGTACATGGGCATGACCGGCTCAGCCGCACGGTTCTCCACCGGGATGAACACCAGCGCAGCAACCACCGAGAAAATCAGCAGACCAATAATCTGCGGCGAAGCCCACCCGTACTGGTTACCGCCCCAAATCGTGGCAAGCACCAGCGCACTCGTACCCGCCATCAGAATCAGCGAGCCAAGGTAGTCGATGCTGTGCTTCTCACGCTCACGGAACGGGCGGTGCGGCAGCAAGAAAATCACCGCAAGAATCGACAGAATAGCCAGCGGCAGGTTCAGCCAGAACGCCCAACGCCAACCCGGCCCCTCAGTAATCCAGCCACCAATCAGCGGACCAGCCACCGACGAGAACGCAAAAACGCCACCGATAATACCCATGTAGCGGCCACGGTCGCGGGGAGGAATCACATCAGCAATCACAGCCTGAGAAAGAATCATCAGACCGCCGCCGCCCAGACCCTGCAGGGCACGAGCAAAAATCAGCCAGTTCATGTCCTGAGCGAGCGCACCAACAATCGAACCCGCCATGAAAGCGACAATCGCAAAAATCAGGAAGGGCTTGCGTCCGAACTGGTCAGAAAGCTTGCCGTAGACCGGCATCGTAATCGTCGAAAGCAGGATGAAAATAGTAATCACCCAGCTCATGTGCTCCACGCCGTGAAGCTCACCCACAATCGTGGGCAGCGACGGCGCCAGAATCGTTTGGTTCAGCGAGGACATGAGCATCACAATGACCAGGCCCAGGAACATGGCGCGGATGCGGTTTTTACTTTCCTGCTTAGCCTCGCCGGCTGGCGGCTGAGGTAGCTTCTTTTCCTCTGTACTCATCGATAATCCTTAGTTACGTTCTATATATGTCTGTTGTGAGTATCCGCCAGGTTCTTGATTCGGTTGCTCGAATCGGTCGCCCCGATTTGGTCGCCCCGATTTGGTTCCGGCGGGCTTTTGTCATTTGTAGCAGTGAACCGCCGCTAAATTGCCGGTCGGTTCTGCTCAAAAAGCAGGAACTGGAAGGTCTTCACCGTCTGGCGGATATGGCGGGCGATATCCTCTTTGTCTTCCAGGTCGCGGGCGAACTCCAGCTGACGAAGCACCGCGGAGGCAAGCTGGACCTTTGCGCGTGATCGCTCCCGGAAGTGATCGGTCAGCGGGTCAGCGGGGGTTCGGCGCGGGAAAGGGCCGCGGCGACCGGCAGCATCAAAAGCCACCCAGTCAATAGTGTTCAGGTACTCGGTGAGCACCTGTTCGCACTTCATGTAGTGCATTTTCATTCGTTTCGCGGACTCGGGGAACTCCTGAAAGGGAGCTCGGGGGTCCTTGCCATTGGCGTAGTGGAAGCTCTGGAAAATGACCTCCCAGAGAAGGTGGGTTACACGAATGATGGTGTTGTCGTCCTCGTGGGCGCGGTCTGTTTCGAGGATTTCCTCGCTGACCACCGGTTCACGCAGACCCAGAACGGCGTCCTCTTTGGAGGGGAAGTAGTTGAAGAAGGTACGCGGGGAGACGCCCGCCTCCTGGGCAATTTCTTCAACGGTGGTTCCGCGCATCCCGTGGTCGCGGACGCGTTTGAGGGCTGCTTCGTGGATTGCCGTCCAGGTTTGTTCGCGGCGGCGTTCGCGAAGGCTCTGTTCCTTTTTCTGCATAACTGCAATTATTTCATCACTGCACACAATGCTCAAGTGCATTTTTAGCGTTAAGGCTCACAGCATAGCCGGCTAAGCTCCACCCCCACCGCCAGCACACAATACCGGCACATTACATACGAAGCGGCAAACCCACTCCCCCCCCCCAGCCCCACACGAAATACTGGCATAATAGACGGGTGAACTTGTTTGCCCCCACCTCCCTCGACTTCCTGCCAGACTGGCTACGCCTCGCACTCGGCATCGCCGATATCCTCATCCGACTCGCAGCCCTCTGTTGGCTCCCCTACAACCGCAAACCCGTGGTTGCCCTGGGCTGGCTCATGGCCATCTTCTTCATCCCCTTCGTAGGGTTCATCGCATTCCTCGTCTTCGGCTCCTCGCGCCTGCCCGCCTACCGCCGCGCACGCCAACACGCCATGAACGACTTGATCCGCGAAGTCAGCGAGAACAAGCCCTTCCTCACCCGCACCGACGACCTCTCCGACCCCGCAAAGGCAGCCAGCCAGCTCAACTACACCCTGGGCTCACTCCCCCTGGTCGGCGGCAACCAATTCACCCTCCACACCGACAACCACGAGGCAATGGTCGCCATGGCGGAAGAAGTCGACCGCGCCACCAAATACGTGCACTTCGAGTTCTACATCACCGCCTACGACGAGGCGAGCGCAGTCCTCTGGGACGCCCTCTTCGCAGCCCACGAACGCGGTGTACAGGTGCGCGTACTCCTCGACCACATCGGCTCCCGCAAATACCCGTCCTATAAGAAACTCGTGAAAATGCTCAACGACTCGGGTATGCAGTGGCGCCTCATGCTGCCGCTCAAACCGTGGAAACTCAAGTGGCAGCGACCCGACCTGCGTAACCACCGCAAGGTCCTCGTCGTGGACGGACGCGTCGCGTTCTCCGGTTCGCAGAACGCTATTCACCGCTCCTACGACATGCCCGAAAACATTAAGAAGGGCTTGGAGTGGAAGGACCTGACCTTCTCCTGCACCGGCCCCATCGTTGAAGAGCTCAACGCCGTTTTCGTCTCCGACTGGTACTCCGAAACGAACCAGCTGATCCTGGCAGAAATTAACACCAATATCCCCTACTACAAGGATGGGATGCGCGCCCAGGTTGTGCCCTCCGGCCCCGGTTTTGAAACCGAAAACAACCTGCGCCTCATTAACTACCTGATCTACAACGCCGAGCGGCGTATTACCATCTGCTCGCCCTACTTCGTGCCCGAAGAGACCCTACTGCAGGCACTCACGAACGCCGCCTACTCCGGTATTGAAACCACCGTGATTGTGTGCGAGAAGGGCGACCAGTTCCTGCCGAACATGGCGCAGCGTTCCTACTACGAGCAGCTGCTGCAGGCGGGTGTGCGTATTCTGCAGTACCCCAGCCCGACCGTGTTGCACTCCAAGTTCATGATGGTCGACGACGAAATTACGTTCATTGGCTCGTCCAATATGGACCCGCGTTCCTTCTCACTGAACATGGAAGTGTCAACGTTCGTCATTGACCGCGGCATGGTCGCGATGCTGGATGAAGTATGCGCCGAATACGAGCAGGTCTGCACCGAGCTGCTGTACACCCAGTGGGCGGAGCGCCCGCGCCGCATCAAGATGGTGGAGAACCTCTGCCGACTGTGGTCATCGCTCCTCTAAGCTATTTGTCACACACTCGGGGGTCTGAGTTTTCATCCCCGCACCCGCCAAAGGACTATCGAATGCCCCTTCTATTCCGTAAAGCACGCCGTAAATTCGCTGAACTCGATGCGCACGACGTTGCTCACCGTATCTCTGCGTACACCTACGGTAATTTCTTGGTGCTGGCGGCTCTGCTGAGCATTCACGACGCGAACGCGATCTTTGACGGCACCGCAATCCTCTACATTACGGGTACCGGTCTGACCACCTACATTGCCCACGTCATCTCAGAAATGCAGGAGTACCGGGTGCTGCACGGCGGCACCCCGCCGCGAGATTTCGTCAAGCACGCGCTGGGCAACGCGAGCCCTATTCTGGGTACGACCGTGTACCCCGTGGCGCTCCTGATTCTGGCGACATTCCTACCGCCCGGCGGCACCTACGACATCATTTTTGACTGCACTATTATTCTCTGTCTTGTGACCGTGGTGTGGCGTATTTTTACCCTCAACTTCGCGATTGCTCGCTACCGCGGCGAGCCAATCTGCTGGCGTACTGTCCGAAGCGCCGTGTGGCTCACCCTCGCCGTTATTGTTCTTGCGATTGTGAAGATTATGTTCACCCACGCTGGTAAATAACCTAAAAGCTCCCCCCCCC
>NZ_KV813815.1:97010-144468 GCF_001813725.1 Rothia sp. HMSC072B04
CCCCCCCCCTGAGTTCGATTGATTCGACGCTCAGGGGGAGCTTTCGTTTCCCCCGCATTCTTTTCCCACGCACCATTGCAGGATGCGCGGGGCTACAAGCTAGAGCAGCGCTACAGGTGAGCCTCGTAAAAGCGCATGCGGAGAAGGCAAAAGGGCAAAAAGAAACACGCGACACCTCCGACATCGCATACCTTCGTATGCAGCGAATGTATCGCGCGTTCATTTCTACCCTGGACTAGTTTAGCGCCATAAACGGTTTCCCGTGTGGATTGAAGAAGGTTTAATCTGCAACCACTCCGGCGCAAGCAGGCGAACAGCCTTCGCACACCCCGACAAAGCAGTAATAATCGACTCGCAACGCTGATTAAACTCGCTCTGATGACGCTTATCCACAATCTGCCCCGGAAAATGGCGATGCATCTTCGACACAGAGTCGCTACTCTCCTGCAAACCGTGGCCCGTATGGCCCGGAACATGCTTCACCAGCACACGCTTCTCGCGGATAGCCTCCGTCAAAGCACGCATCTGAGACACCACACGCTCATCCTGAATACCCTCAGAAACCCACGCCTCAAAAGCCCAACGGCTATGCGCCAAACGCAACACAAACGTCAACGCACCCAAAGAATCCGTATGAATAATCAGGCGGCGCGAACCGCTATGGAACACCGTATAAGCCGCCAACATTGCAGACAGCTCACCGGTCATAATGTTCACGCCATCATAGTGGGCATGAAAATAGAAGCCGTCCTCACTCACGCCGGCGATACCCATACGGCCGCCACGCTGATACTTCTTATTGTGAGTCGAACGGAACGAACAATCCGTGAAAACGCTATAGTCCTGCAGCTGATCCAGCGGACGAGGGGTCAGTGCCTCCTCCACCATCTCATCCACAGCGGTACGTGCCGCACACACCTCAGCCTGCATCCGCTCATACGCGGGCGTGCCAGCAAGCTTCACATGCACTTCACCCAAAGAATGGTTATCGTACGGGTCCAGCACCTTCTCAAAGGCGCGGTACTCCATAATCCCCTTCAACTGGTCGCAATCACGGAAAAGATGCTTCAAATTCTTACGGTCAGCAGCAATCGTCACCAGGTTCTGACGGTACTGCTCAGGAACCACATCCCACGCAGAAAGCACGGCACGACCCAGCAGACGCGGATGCACCTCATCACAACAATCCATGAGGGAATGAACGTGAGTGAAAAGCATCGGCTCCTCATTCACCACAGTGCGGGTGCCGTCCTGCTTAGAAATAAAAACCACCGTCGACAACGCCGAATAACAAAAACCTTGCGCCTTACGATGCTCCTGAGCCACCGCAATCACAGCAACGCCCTGATCCGTGTACCCGGCAGGGTACGAGGCGCTATAGTCGGGCGCCTCCCAGGTCAGGGTGCATCGTTTGATATGCGCCGGTGAAAATCCCATGAGTGTCACCCCCCATGTGTGCCATACCGCGTCTCCTTCCATTCATGCGGTGTATCGTCCTCATTCTTTTATAGGTCGAAAAGAAAGGGGCACGCAAATATAAAACACCTTTTTTACAGTTAGCGAATGGATCACCCGCAACTCCTCTCTCACACCGGCACAGCACAAAACACAGCGTGAGAACACAGCGCGAGAAACCCCCGCGCATACCTCACCGAGGCGCGGGGAAAGGTGTACGGTAAAAGAGTCATATACGACGCGGCAACCGCCGCACCACCCCACAAGGAGAGCCCCATGATTGGTGTCTACGCCGGAGTATCCGTCAAGCCCGAGCACGTCGAAGAATTTCTCAAGACCATCGAACCGCTCGTGACCGCAAGCCGCCAGGACGAAGGCAACGTCAGCTACGACTTCGGTGCCGTCTCCGACACCGACTTCGCATTCATCGAGCGTTGGGAATCCCAGGAACTGCTCGAAAAGCACATGGGCACCGAACACTTCCAGAAGGCTGTCGCCGCATGGGAGCCGCTGCTCTCCTCCGAGCTGGACGTTCGCATCGTCAACTTCCGCTAAGCAACGTTAAAGACCGAGGTGCCCGGCACCCCCTACGTGAGGGGTGCCGGGCACCTTCGTATGTCAGTTATGGAGGCGAGCGCGGCAACTCGTAGCACGCCTCGCCTTCATTCTCGGTTTAGCAGCGCTCTCGGTTTAACGGCGTTCTACGCCAACCTCCATCGAATCAAGTGTGAAACCATTCGTCGCGCTCACGCAATGCACCTTACCGCTATTCACCGACTTGCAGGTGTAACCATACGCGGTCACCACCTGACCGGTCGGCAGTGCAGTAATACCCTCGGTATTCACCGGCTCCGGGGTGGCGGTCTGACCGACCAGGCTCACCGCAGGAGCCTGGCCCTGCCCCATGTGCACGCGCTGCTGCGCCTTACCGGAGGCGGCATCCCACCCCTCCAGGGTCACGCCCACCAGCGCCTGGCAATCCACGCCCGACGGGGTCACCGAGCACGCAACCTTAGAGTCCGGGCTGGTGAAACGCAGCGCCTCAACAGTCTTCACCGAATCGCCCTGACCGAAAGTACCGCCGCCGTACGCTTCAGCGAAAGTCAGCGTACCCGACAGCATGCGGGTCTGCGCCGGAATCAACGCCAGGCGAGGCTTCTCAACGCTACCGCCCTGCGTGAAGCAGGCACCCGTAATGTAGTCGCGGCCCTGCACCTTCGTAGCGCACTGGTACCACTCAACACTCGCCGCGCCGTCCTGGTTCTTGCGGCTGTTGAAGAGGCGCACCGCCTCCTGAGCCTTCGCGCAATCCGAACCGTCATACACGTAAATACCGGCGGAACCACCCAGCTGGCTGGTCATGCCGCAGCGGGTGCCCGCATCGATAGTGTTCGCGGAGCCGCTCGCCGTGGCGTATGCAGCCTCGAACTCGGCATCGGTGCTCGGCTCATCCGTGGGGGTCGCTACCGAGTCGTAGGTTGCCGGGGAGTCCAGGCCGGCAGAAATCTGGACAGTATTCGGCTTCCAGGAGCCATCCGCCGCGTGGAACAGGGTCTTTGCATCAACGGGCGCGGAAGAAGTCGCCACCATCATCGGGGCGGTTTCAGAATCATCAGCCTGCGGCTGAGCGGAGCAAGAGCTCAAAGCGAGCGCACCGATGCAGGCAAGAGCCGTCAGGGCACGACGAGTAAAAGCACGCTGTGCGCGCGCGGGCAGGGTAACCATGAATGCGTCCTCGTGAGGGTTGCGAATTGCGTTGTGTCGAGTGGTTGTGCTGAGTCGGTGAATCGGGTACCTAAAATACCTTCTTACACCCTACTGCAACACCACTGACAAGGCAATACGCCGCACCGGGTATCCCACGACGGTGGACAAAGATACGAACAAAGACGCGGACAAAGAACAGCGCCCCGCCCGCAGAAAAACCGCGGAACGGGGCGCCAGCCCATAGGGCAAGTATTAAATTCTCACACGATGCGTGAAGGGCTTATGCGTCCTCGGGCAGGATGCGCACGCCGCCCTTATCAGCCGAAGCAGCCAGCATGCCGTACACCTTCAGGGCGTTCGATACGTGACGCTCACGCGGCTTGGTCGGACGCCACGGTGCAGCGCCCTTCGCCTCACGGCGAGCAGCAAGCTCCTCATCCGAAACGTTCACACGCAGGATACGGTTGTTCACGTCAATCTCAATCTCGTCGCCGGTCTGTACCAGGCCGATCGCGCCGCCAGCAGCCGCCTCCGGGGAGACGTGACCGATAGAAATACCCGAGGTACCACCGGAGAAACGACCGTCAGTAATCAGCGCACACTTCTTGCCAAGGCCCAGACCCTTCAGGTAGGAGGTCGGGTACAGCATTTCCTGCATGCCGGGGCCACCCTTCGGACCCTCGTACTGGATGACAACAATGTCGCCTTCCTTCACGTTCTTCGACAGAATCTCGTGCACAGCCTCGTCCTGCGACTCGACCACGAAGGCGCGGCCCTTGAAGTGGAACAGCTCCTCATCAATACCAGCAGACTTGATGATCGCGCCGTTCTGGGCAATGTTGCCGTACAGGACCGCCAGACCGCCGTCCTTGGTGTACGCGTGCTCCACGGCGCGGATGCAACCGTTCTCGGCGTCGGTCTCGTGGGATTCGTACTTGTTCGCGGTGGAGAACGCCTGAGTGGTGCGCACGCCGCCGGGAGCAGCGAGGAACAGTTCCTTCGCCTTCTCGCTCGCCTTGCCGCTGCGGATATCCCACTCGTCCAGCCACTCGTCCAGCGAGTCAGCGTGAACAGAATGAACGTTCTTGTGCAGCAGGCCGGCACGGTTCAACTCACCCAGCAGGGCAGGAATACCGCCGGCACGGTGCACGTGCTCAATGTGGTACTTAGTGGAGTTCGGGGCAACCTTCGCCAGGCAGGGAACCTGACGCGAAATACGGTCAATATCCTTCAGGGTGAAGTCAGCACCCGCCTCATGAGCAATCGCCAGGGTGTGCAGCACAGTGTTGGTCGAACCGCCCATCGCCACATCCAGCGCCATAGCGTTCTCGAACGCCTCCTTGGTCGCAATGGAGCGCGGCAGAACCGACTCGTCATCCTGCTCGTAGTAGCGCTTGGACAGTTCAACGATGCGGCGGCCAGCATCCAGGAACAGCTCCTTACGAGCAACCTGAGTAGCCAGGGTGGTGCCGTTACCGGGCAGCGCCAGGCCAATCGCCTCATTCAGGCAGTTCATGGAGTTCGCGGTGAACATACCCGCGCACGAACCGCAGGTCGGGCACGCATTCTTCTCAATCTGGGCGAGCGCAGCGTCGCTGACGCTGTCATCAACAGCCATCACCATGGCGTCCACCAGGTCAAGGCGGTGCTCAACAATACCCTCAATGCCCTCACCGGACTCCATGGGGCCGCCGGACACAAAGATGGTGGGGATGTTCAGGCGCATAGCCGCCAGAAGCATACCGGGGGTGATCTTGTCACAGTTAGAGATGCAGACCAGCGCGTCGGCACGGTGCGCGTTGACCATGTACTCGACCGAGTCAGCAATCAGATCGCGGGAAGGCAGCGAGTAGAGCATACCGTCGTGACCCATCGCAATACCGTCATCAACAGCGATGGTGTTAAATTCCTTGGCGACGCCGCCAGCCTCACGGATAGCGCCGGCGACCAGTTCACCCATGTTCTTCAGGTGCACGTGGCCGGGTACGAACTGGGTGAAAGAGTTCGCGATAGCAATAATGGGCTTGCCGAAATCGTCATCGCCCATGCCGGTGGCACGCCACAGGGCGCGGGCACCAGCCATGTTACGGCCGTGAGTTGAAGTACGTGAACGCAGTTCTGGCATTGTTTTACCTTCCGTAGTGATGCAAGTACTGATTTTACGCGCGGCGTCCAACGCTCTTCAGCTCAGGGTCACTTTGGTTTCATGCATCGAAACGCGCACGAGCCTGCAACCGCCTATCGGTGGGAGGGTTGAGGCCACGGGGGTTGTGCCGGATCTGCGGCAGAATTGCCCCCTTTGGGGTAGATGGGGACATCACCCCATTATGCCCCCTAATCTGGAATGAGCCCAGGTTGCGGGCGTCGATATTCAGTCGGCGAACGCACCGGGAGGCGGCGGGCTGCCGTGCCTGCCGCGTACGGGCCTCGCTGCGCATACGTAGCACCACACGTAGCACCGGTGCGGTTCGTTTCCAACACACTGATTTATACACGCTGAACCCTGCTTACATTTCAGAAGGTTTCCATGACACAGGCACCCACCGCATCGCTCACCCTCACCCCGGCAACCAGCCCTGCAACCACCCCGGCAGGTGGCAAGGATTTCGCGTCCTCCGTCATCTACCAGGTGTACCCCAAGTCCTTCTACTCCTCGGCGGGTGGCGCCTACGGCGACCTGCGCGGCGTCATCGAGAAGGTGCCCTACATTGCTTCCCTGGGCGTGGACATGGTGTGGTTCAACCCGTTCTTCGCCTCCCCGCAGAACGACAACGGCTACGACATCTCCGACTACTACGCCATCAACCCCGACCTGGGCACCATGAAGGACGTCGAAGAGATGATTGCCGCCCTCGCCGAGCACGGTGTGGGCGTCATGTTCGACATGGTGCTCAACCATGTTTCGACCGAGCACGAGTGGTTCCAGCGTGCGCTCGCCGGTGAGCGCGAGTACTGGGATTATTTCTATATTCGCCCCGGCAAATACACCGAGGACGGTCAGCTGCGCGAACCGACCAACTGGGAGTCGAAGTTCGGCGGCTCCTGCTGGTCCCGCTTTGGCGAGTACACGGATGAGCACGGCACTCCCCTGTTCTATATGCACCTGTACGACCGCACCCAGGCGGACGTGAACTGGTACAACCCGACTGTGCGCGACGAACTGTTTAAGGTCGTGAATTTCTGGTACGAGAAGGGTGTGCGCGGTTTCCGTTTTGACGTCATTAACGTCATCGGTAAGGACGAAGAGCTGCTCGACGCCCCCGAAGGCACCGTGGACAAGGCACAATACACCGACACCCCGATTGTGCACACCCGCATTCAGCAGCTGAACCGCGCCTCGTTCGGTCAGTATGATGGCACCGTGACCGTGGGCGAAATGTCCTCGACCAGCATCGAAAACTGCGTGGGCTACTCCAACCCGGCAAACCACGAGCTAGACATGGTGTTCAGCTTCCACCATCTGAAGGTGGACTACGAGAACGGCGAGAAGTGGTCGAAGGTGCCGTTCCGTTTTGCCGAGTTGAAGCAGATTCTGAACGATTGGGCACTGGGTATGCAGGCCGGCGGCGGCTGGAACGCGCTGTTCTGGAATAACCACGACCAGCCGCGCGCGCTGAACCGTTTTGGTGACGTTGAGCGTTACCGTGCCGAGTCGGCGACCATGCTGGCGACCGTGATTCACCTGCTGCGCGGCACCCCGTACGTGTACCAGGGCGAGGAAATCGGCATGGTTGACCCGGTCTACTCCTCGATCGAGCAGTACGCGGATGTGGAGGCGCACAACGCCTACGCGATGCTGCGTGAGCGCGGTCTGAGCGAGCAGCAGGCGCTGGAGATTGTGGCGTCGAAGGCTCGCGATAATTCGCGTGTGCCGATGCAGTGGACCGCGGATCCGGCGACTGCCGGTTTCGGTTCGGAGTCGCTGTGGCTGGCTCCCGCCCCGGTGCGTGATGCGGCGACCGGTGCCGGTATTTCGGTGGAGGATGAGGAACGCGACGGCGTGATTCTGCCCTACTACCGCAACCTGATTGCCCTGCGTAAGCAGTACCCGGTCATTTCTGTGGGTTCGTATGCGCCCTACGCGCTGGATCACGAGCGGGTGTTTGCGTACCTGCGTGAGCTGCCCGCTGAGACTAGTGCTGAGAACGGTAGCCCGGCGCAGCGCCTGCTGGTGCTGACGAACTTCTACGGTGAGCCGACCGAGGTTGAGGTTCCGGCTGAGTTTGTTCGTTCCGGTCGCGTGCTGGTGTGTAATTACAAGAATTCTGCGGTCGATTCTGCTGTATCTGATTCGGCTGAGACGGTGACGCTGAGTCTGCGTCCCTACGAGGCTCTGGCGCTGCTGATTGAGGGCTAAAAGCGGTTCCGCGCCTCTCCCCTAGCCTGTGGGGCAGGATGATATAAACCGACCTGGCAATATTCTATTTCTAGAATATTCCCAGGTCGGTCTTGTTTATACCCATTCCTGTAGAGGAATTTATACGGAATTGCAGGCGGATTCTTAGAAGCCGTGCTCGTTCAGCCAGGTAGCAGCCACCTGCGCGGGCTCCTGCTTAGAGGTACCCGAAACACGGTCATTGAGAGTGCGCAAATCAGCGGTAGTGAGCTTCGCCGAGACACGGTTCAGAACCTCCGCCGCAGAGTCGGGAACTCGCGACGTATTGATAATGGGCAGCACCTGCTGAGCCAGAATCATGTTCTTTGGATCCTCCAGCACCACCAGCTGATTCTGCTCAATTGCAGGGGTGGTCGAGTAGAGGTCAACCACCTGCACGGTGTCATCCAGCAGGGCCTTGACGGTCAGCGCGCCACCACCATCCGAGAGGGGCACAAACTCGGCGGGGACGCATCCGTACTTCTCTTTCAGACCCGGGATGCCGTAGGCACGCTCGGCGAACTCCGGGGCGGCACCGAGCTTCAGGTTCGTACAGCGGGAGGCGAGGTCTTCAAGGCTTCGCAGGCCGTACTTCTGGGCGGTCTGGGCGGTAACGACGAGCGAGTCCTTATCCTCCGCCTCGGAGGCGTTCAGGGCGCGGATTTCAGCCCCGGAGCCACCCGTGGTGAGGGTGCCGAGGGCGGCGGGTAGCGCCTGCAGAATCTCCTGCGCAGTGTTAGCTGTAGCCTTCGGGTCCAGGTAGAGCAGTAGGTTTCCGGAGTAGTCCGGGATAACGTCCACCGCACCGGAGGCGAGTGCCCCCAGGTACGCCTCGCGGGCGCCGATGCTCAGCTGGGTGCGGGCATTGAATCCCGCCCGGGCGAGGGCTCCGGCGTAGATTTCGGCGAGGATTTGGGATTCGGCGAAGGCTGCTGAGCCGACGATGATTCCTTCGTGTTCGCCGCTGAAGACTTTGTCGCCGCTGAGCCCGCAGGCGCTGAGAATACCCGCCATGCCGAACGCTCCGGCGGCGGTGAGGGCAGTGCGACGAGATACGGTACGGCGTGCGAAGGTTTGAGGCGTCTGATTCATCGGGTTCATGCCTTCTTCCGGTTGATGGTGAGCCCCGCGGGGGTGAGCGTACGCTGCACGAGGCCCATGAGCGCGTCCACGGCGAAGGCGAGAAGCGCCACGAGCAGGGTTGCGACGAGCATGCGCGGGTAGTCGCGCACGGCGAGCCCGTCGAAGAGGTACCTGCCGAGGGTTCCGCCGCTCAGGTAGGCGACGATGGTCGCGGTTGCGATGACCTGCACGAGTGCGGAGCGGAGCCCGCCGAGCATCATGTTTGCGGCGAGCGGGATTTCGAGGCGGGTCAGAATCTGCCATTCGGTCAGGCCTTGGGCGCGGGCTGCGTCCACGAGGTCTTCCGGCACGGCGGCGAGGCCTTCAAGAACTCCGGCGAGCAGGGGCGCCGCCGCAATAATAATGAGCACGATGAGGGAGGGCAGGGTCGAGACGCCCAGCCAGAGTGCCAGGATAGTGAGCAGACCGAGTGCGGGCAGCGCACGGGTGGCAGCAACGGTGCTCATGAGCAGGTTGCTACGGCCGCGGTTGGTGCCGTAACCCGGGCGGTGGTGCCCAGCCCAGAGGCCGAGGGGCACGACGATGAGTGCCGCGCAGGCGGTGGCGAGGGCGGTGACGCTCAGATGTTCGAGCAGGCGCACGAGGATTCCGCCGTTTCCCTGCCAGTTGGCGCCGTCCATGAAGTAGGCGAAGGTTCGTTCTATGACGTTCACGGGTTATGCCTTCCTTTCGGGACTGCGGCGGTTCGCAATCGTAGCCGCTTGCCAGGGCGTAAATGCCCTCGTCAGAAGGATAAGGAACAGGTCGAGGACCAACGCGAGCAGCAGGCTAAGGATTACGCCAGCCAGGATTTCCGAAGGGATATTGCGCGCGAGTCCGTCGGTGAAGAGCGTGCCGAGCGAGGGCACACCGATAAGGGCACCCACGGATACCATCGCAATATTTGCCACGGTTGCCACGCGGATTCCCGCCATAATGACGGGCGTAGCGAGGGGCAGGTAGAGCTCCATCAGTGCCTGTCGAGGCGTGTATCCGAGGGCGCGTGCAGATTCATGCACGCTATCGGGTACGGAGTCGAAGGCATCCACACCGGAGCGCACCATGAGCGAGAAGGAGTAGACACTCAAGGCGACGAGCACGTTCAGCGGGGAAATAATGGAGGTGCCCAGAATGAGCGGCATCAGTACGAACAGCGCGATCGATGGGATGGTGTACAGCAGCGAGGAGAGGTGGATGAGGGTTCGCGCACCGATGCGGCGTTCGGAACCGCGGTCACGGCGACGGCTCGCGTAGTAGGCGACCGGCAGCGCGACGAGAGCGCCAATCGCGACGGGTACGACGCCCTGGTAGAGGTGGCTGAGGGTCAGCTCGAGGATGCGCTGGCTGTTGGTGGCGACCCATTCCCAGTGCATGTCGCTTGCGGCGAGGGGTGATGCCACTAGGGGATGCGCGGTGAGAGGTGGTGCCGCGAGCACACCATTTCCTAGAAGACTCATTCGCTTTTCTCGCCTTCTGCCGCACCATTCTGCGCTTCTCGGGAGGCGGCAAGTCGGCGTGCACGCGCCTGGCGCACCGTCTGCTCATCCAGCAGGCCGGCAACGGAGCGACTCACGAAGGAGCGCACAAAATCATCGGCGGGGCTGTAGAGAATCTCTTCGGGAGTACCGAACTGTGCGAGGCGACCACCCTCCGCGAAGACGGCAATTGTATCGCCGAGCAGAAGCGCCTCGTCAATGTCGTGGGTGACGAACACAATCGTCTTGGCGAGTTGCCCCTGTAGGCGCAGCAGCTCTTTCTGCAGGTCGGTGCGCACTACCGGATCCACTGCGGAGAACGGCTCGTCCATCAGCAGGACGGGCGCATCGGCGGCGAGAGCACGCGCCACACCAACGCGCTGCACCTGACCGCCCGAAAGCTGGGAGGGGTACCGCTTGGCGTACGAAGAATCCAGACCGACCACGTCGAGCAGTTCGAGGGCGCGCGCCTGTGCCTCCTTGCGGGAGGCGCCGAGCAGGCGCGGTACGGTGGCAATATTCTGCGCGACGGTGCGGTGCGGCATGAGCCCGCCCTGCTGCATCACGTAGCCAATGCCGCGGCGCAGCTCGTAGGGGTTCTTCTCGTGCACGTTCACGCCGTCAATGGTGATGGTGCCGCTATTGGGCTCCACCATGCGGTTAATCATGCGTAGACTAGTGGTTTTACCGCAGCCGGAGGGGCCGACGAACACGGTAATCTGCCCGGCGGGAATATGCAGGTTCAGGTTCTGCAGCACCGTGGTGGGTTCACCGGTACGGCTCGGGTAGCTCTTGGTGATGTTCTCGAAGCGAATTCCGCCCGCCTGCACGCTACCAGTGGCAGCATTTTTTGCCCACGGAATTTGAGGTGAGTCCTCTAGGCGTTGGTGGGTTGAATTTTGGGCGGCTGAATTTTGGGCAGTCATGGGTGCGTTGGTGCTTTCTGCAGTGGCTATAGGGCAGGTGCCTCTGTATACAATCTATATACAAAAAGGCGGCATCTGAGGGTTTTATTCCCAAGATGCCGCCTTTTCGACGGTTTTTCAGTATCTGCAACCGCAAAGTTTTTTAAAAACAAAACCCGCCCCACTGTAGAAGCCTGGAGGCGGATTTCGTGGCTCCGACCGGCGTCGATCCGGTGACCTTACGATTTTCAGTCGTACGCTCTACCAACTGAGCTACAGAGCCTTGCGTATTTACTTTTAGATACGCAATGACCGCGTCTTCGGATGAATAATCATCTGAAATTACGCGGCCAGAGCGACCCCGACGGGACTTGAACCCGCGACCTCCGCCGTGACAGGGCGGCGCGCTAACCAACTGCGCTACGGGGCCTTGTTGGAATCAACAGAAGTAAATTCTATATCATCTAACTTGGCTTTGCAAATCGTGAGATTTGCAAGTACCCCCAACGGGATTTGAACCCGTGCTACCGCCGTGAAAGGGCGGCGTCCTAGGCCGCTAGACGATGGGGGCCTAGTCGATCGAACAGGTTCCGTTTTCTTCATCCCGTCGTTCGAACCTCCACTAGTCTATGACAGGTTTGCGGAGGCGCGCAAACCGTTTTGTTCGATTTTGCCCGATTTTGACCCCCATTTTCGACCATTTATAGCCTGGCACATATGTATTTAAGCTAGTCAATGACGATTCAGAAAAACTTCAAAAAATTTTAAAATTTCTTCACAACACCCCATATCAGGAGCTTTTGGAGGGATTTTAGCGACTTTTGGGCGCCTACAGAGGCCTCAAAGAAGCCCTATTTCCCGCTCTGATTTCTACAGATTTTCTTCAGAATCTTCCAAAATTTTGTTCCGAAGATGCCGGCATCAGTCCCGCAAGAATTCCAAAAACCCACCTTCACATCTCTTATACACCCCTCTTATGCGCATCGCAGCGGCCAAAAAACTCCACAATATCTCCAAAAAATTTTCGACAACTTTCTACGCGCTTATATAGGACATGCAGGCAAGACGCTACCCTGGGCGCAAATATCTGCAAGAGAGTGCACAGCAACACCTCTCTAGAGGGTTCACCCCAGCACCCCCCGGAACCCTCAAAAATGTGCCGCGCAAAGCAACTACAGGCCAGAATGCACGTAGATGCAAATATTCACTCTTGGGAATACAATAAACCGGCTTGTCAGACGCTTATTTTTCTCTCAGTGCAGATATCTATGCAATTATGACGACGCAGAAATATAAAGATTTGATAAACCTCTAGCGATTGACAAGGAGAGATGAAAGCCAGCTGAAAATACCCCCTGAAATAGCTTGAAGCCCCCTCTTTGAGCACCGTACTATAGAGGGCGTGAGGTCACTTCCGGACCTTGCACGGGGCCACTTCCGGAGCCCCAGACGTAAAGTCACCGCACATTACAGCACCGATAAACCGCATAGAGATCCAAAGGGGGATCCAGTGTCCGCAACGATGAATCGCCGCACGGCATTCCGTGCACTCGGCGTAGGCACCGCAACCATCGCTCTCGGCTGTGCAGCTGCACCCGCAGCGCAGGCACAGCAGATGGCGCACCCGCAGAAGGCAATGACTGCCGACCAGCAGCTCAAGCTGATTCTGCGCCGCCTAGAGCAGGTACCCGCCCGTTTGAAGTATGCGAAGCCTGGATCCTCCAACCGCGTTAATAGCGGCATTGAGAGCGCACTGGGCAACCTGACCACCGTCCAGGGCACTGACGCAGGCCGTCAGATTGCAAGCGCTAAGGCCGCTGTTCGTAAGTCTGATGGACGCGCCCACGCAGCGCTCTCCCCCGTTGGTGTTATTGCCTGCGTTGTCAGTATTGCAAAGTTTGTCATTCAGCTGGGCATCGCCATTTACAAGCTTATTAAGGCACTCGTTAACGCCTTCAAGCAGTGGAAGACCTTCAAGAACATCGTGAAGGCCGTCATTTCTGGTGAAACCCGCAAGAAGCTGGGTACTTAAACTGAAACCGTACTCAAGGCCATTTTGGGCATTGAAGACGTCCTCAAAAAGTGTGCATAGTCTACACACCGTACGGCTATGCGCTTGTTTAGAGAGCTAATCTTGGTGTTTCTTTAGCTTTCTAGACCCCGTTAAGGGATGCGCCGCACGTGGAGTCACTGCATGGGCTCGCTGCGCGTCCGGGTAGCCGGAGGGTATGTCCTCGAGTGTCTTCGGCACCTACCCAGCCCACCCCGCATGACCTCATGGTGCGGGGTGGGTTTCTTTAACCGCTCTTTCGATAACTCTTCCGGGCGAGCACTTTCCGAGAGCCCCCTACTCCCCCGCTTCCTTATATATAGACAAAAATCGACCCCGCACCGGTTCACGGTACGGGGTCGATTTCTATGCTCTACGTGCTAGAGGTAAGGATTACTCGCCGCGGGAGATGTTGACCATCTCGTCGCGGTCCACAACCTTCACGCGGGCGCGAGGCTCACCGGCTGCATCCTTGGATGCGGCGCCCAGTGCCTTCTCGTGGTCGTCCAGGCGGTGCCAGCCTTCCCAGGTGGTGTACTTGATGCCCTTGGAGTCCAGGTAGGCGCTGAATGCCTCTGCCTCCGGCTCGGGTGCGGTGTAGAGGTTCTCGCGGTCCTCGAGCAGGTGGGTGATGGTTTCGAGCGCGTCAGACTTGGTGGAGCCGATCAGGCCGACAGGGCCGCGCTTAATCCAACCGGATGCGTACAGGCCGGGAACGACCTCGCCGTTCTCGTCCACGACGCGACCCTCAACGTTGGTGATGACGCCGCGCTTGTCGTCGTAACCGATTTCGGGCAGTTCGGAACCGAAGTAGCCGATTGCGCGGTAGACAGCCTGTACGGGGTAGTCCACGTACTCGCCGGTGCCGATGATGCCGCCGTTGCCGTCGAGCTTGTTGCGTTCCATGCGCAGGCCCACGACCTTGCCGTCTTCGCCGAGAATCTCGTGCGGGGACTGCAGGAAGTGTAGGTGCAGGCGGCGGGATGCGGTCTGCTCGTTGGTCTTCTGGTCTTCCAGCCAGCCGCGCAGGGTCTTCATCATGACCTTGGTCTGTGCGTTCTTCTCCATTGCTTCTTCGGAAGCAGCGTCGAACTGGAAGTCCTCTTCGTACAGGACGATGTCCACGTCGCGGGAGTGTGCGAGTTCGCGCAGCTCGAGCGGGGTGAACTTCATCTGTGCGGGGCCGCGGCGACCGAAGACGTGCACGTCGGTCACGGGGGAAGCCTTCAGACCCTCGTAGACGTTGTCGGGGATTTCGGTGACGAGCAGGTCGTCAGCGTGCTTGGAGAGGATGCGGGAGACGTCCAGAGCGACGTTGCCGTTACCGAGCACTGCAACCTGCTCAGCTTCGAGCGGCCAGGTGCGGGGGTAGTCGGGGTGGCCGTCGTACCAGGAGACGAAGTCTGCTGCGCCGTAGGAGCCGTCCAGGTCGATGCCCTTAATGTTCAGGGGTGCATCAAAAATCGCGCCGGTTGCGAAGATGATGGCGTCGTAGTGTTCGCGCAGGTCGGCGAGGGTCAGGTCCTTGCCGTATTCAACGTTGCCGAAGAAACGGATGTCGCCGCGGTCCAGGACCTTGTGCAGTGCGGTGATGATGCCCTTGATGCGGGGGTGATCCGGTGCCACACCGTAGCGGATCAGGCCGAAGGGGGCGGGGTAGCGGTCGAAGATGTCGATGGCGACCTCGACGGCGCCGGTGCGGACCTCTTCAGACTTGGTGAGGATGTCGGCGGTGTAAATACCGGCGGGACCTGCACCAATAACGGCGACGCGCAGGGGGCGTGCTGCTTCAGACACGAAAATCTTCCTTTCGAAGTTCACCGTCCGGCGCCCGGTGCGGCGCGAACAGGCGGTGAGCTTAGTGTTCACTTCTTGCCTATTTTACCGGGGATTGACGGGTGTTCGGTGGCTTATATGTCTTCGCCCACTAAATAGGATAATTTTCTGTCACCTAATCCGGGCGGGGTCACCTAATTCAGGAGGGGTCGCCTAATCCGGGCAGGGCGGCGCATCCGACCCCGGGCACCTCCGCACGCAGCGGGCATAGAACTGCCCCACCCTCCGAGGTGCAGGAGGGCGGGGCAGGGTAACGAAGACTAGAAAGCAGGGGCTAGGAGGTGGGTACCGCCTCGAAGGTTACGACCAGTTCGTCACGCTCACCGAAGCGGACCAGGTGGCGGTCCAGCACATCCGCCAGACCAGCAGCCAACTCGTCGCTTTCGGCGCGCACCTCCATGACGAGGGCACCCTCGATTTCGCGCAGGTCACCGTAGCCACGGAAAATACCGTCGCGGTTGAAGGTGAGGCGCAGACCGTCGGGCAGTTCTGCGGTGCCGAGCTTGCGGCCCATGTGCGAGCCGAGCTGCTTGATGTATCGGGCGGGGCGGTCGGTTGCTACGACGGCGCGCTGGCGTACCGGCAGGGATTCTGCGGCGGGGTAATTCTCAGCGGTGTTTTCCTGGGGAGTTTCAGTCACGGTGGGTTCCTTCTCATCTATGCCGAATTCTCATCTATGCCGGAAAAGGCTCACCACACAGAACCTGGCATCCGGCGACGCATGTTTCACCTCGAATATAGCAGGAACTTAGGGTTCGCTAACCTAGTATGTCATCATTGTTCGCGCAGGGGCGATAAACAACCGTTCTTTACACACCTACCTCTTGAGCTTAATCTCAGCAGCAGCACCCAAATGTGCCGAAGTCACCGCATCATTCAAACGCTTAAAATCCGACCGGTCAGTATACGTAATCGTCAAAACAGCCTTCTGCCCATCACACAGAAGAGTCTGGGAGAATTCAACATTCTTCGCAGCCGAACGAATAGCGTTAAGCTCTTCGGTCCGCGCAAGAGCTTGCTGCACATCCTCCGGTGAAGAAGCTGTTGCACAAGCTGGTGTACTGGTCGAATACTCATTCAGCCATGGCTCAAAAGCTCCGCCCCAGTACAGGCCCAGAAGAGCGCCAACAAACACCACGCAAGATACTAGAACGCCCACCACTTTTCGCGGCAGGTGCCGCAATCCATTCTTTTGAGGGGCATCGCTTCCTGAATTTTCCGGCGCACGATCATACTCATCACGAGCTAGAGGGCTCCTTGTCGTCATGATCCGTTCTCCTTCCGATGAGAATTTACATTTACATCCACTAATCCCGAATCGGGAATTCTGGTAGGGGCTTCAAGACGGCATACCCTATCGCAGGCGGTCATCATATCTGCATCATGAGTCGCCACGATAACTGTGGCTCCACGCCGAGCAGCAGAGCTCAACAGCTCAACAACCAATGCCCGGTTCTCAGCATCAAGACTTGCCGTCGGCTCATCCGCAAAAATGTAGCGCACACCCTTATGGATTGCCCGAGCGATACCCACCCTCTGCTTCTCACCACCACTCAGCAGGGCAGCCGAAGTACGTTCCTTCCCTTCAAGACCAATGACGTTCAAAAGCTCGCGGCTCTCATCCGTAATACGAGCACGACCAAAGGTCTTACGATCAAGCAGAATATTCTCGATAACGCTCCATTCCTCAATAATTCCGTAATCCTGAAAAACGAAGGAAGCTTCATCAGCCCAGAACGCAAGACGCTCCTTCTCACGAGCACGTTCCATATGCCGACCCCCGATAACCACCTCACCCTCATGAGGCGGCATCAGCAGACCCAACACATTCAAAAGCGTCGTTTTACCGCATCCGCTCGGACCCACAATGCCAGTTACTTCCCCCGCATATGCCTCAAAGTGAGGACTCTGGAGAATGGGCTGCCCCTGCGCATACACCACAATGTCGCGGGAGGCGATAGTTACCTCAGGATGTTCCACGTTGCCAGAGGGATAAACAGTATTCCTCATCATTCACTCCTATACGTGACGACGGTGAACCGTCGCGGTGAAGATACGGCTAAAACTCAGTCTCAGCACCAGCGCCAGAATAGTGCCGTACAACAGCGGTGCTGCCAACGCTGAAAAAGCGTACTCTGCTCCCTGCACCAGAAGAAGTACCAACCCAGCAGCAGAGCAAAGGCCCACAATGCAGGCTTCCTTCAGAAGGTACCCACTAAAAATTGTTCTGAGAGGCAGACCAGCAGTACGTAAAACAAAATCATTACGAGCACGAGCCGCAAGGGTAATGTACGTGTTAATTGCTGTGCCAATAATGAGTGCCGCACAGAGAATTGCTAGGCCCACTAGATGCGCAACATACCGGTTACGTTCCAGCTGCGCGATGTAAAGGTGTTCCTCTCCCGCGCGGTCCACAGAAAGTAGGGTCTGCCCAATTTCCTCAGCGTTGTAGGCAGCCCGTACAGACGCAGGCTGAGAGACCATGACGTTACCGGTAGTCAAGGCCGCAGAAATAAAGGAAGGTTGTAGATTCTGCGTCGCCGATTCGGTTACCACAAGAACGGGCTTTTTATAGTTCAGAAGCCGTGAATCCTGAGAGCTCAAAGCAGGTACCTTTACCCCCGACGAGTTGGTTTTATCCTCCACAGTGAGCAGAGTAAATCCGCGATCTTCCCGGTCTTTCTGGTGGAAAGAATACTCTGCACGCAAAGACTGAGATCCAGGGAAGTTGCTATCCTCAACATTCTTGAACGACAATCCAAGACGTTGCTGAAGAAGATCCACATAGGCGCGGTTCACCATAAGGGCACCATCGTATCCGCTGCCCTCCAAACCCTTAACGTTTTCCAACGCATAGGACAGGAGGACACCGTTCCGTGATTCAAGAGAACCTAAAGCACGCACTGTGGCCTGGTCGTAGGAGGCGAGCGCTTGTTCATCCCGGATCGTCGCTTCAGGCACGTTCACCCGTAAGGTGTACTGGTCAGAAAGAAGAGACCAGCCAGCCGCCGAATCGCTCCTACCCAAACTCACTTGAGCGCTTGAGACCAGACCCGGAATAGTGCACGCCACTAAAACCACCACAGCATACTTAGCGATTGCACTCGGAACTGTAAAACGTCGATACGCCGGTTCCCTACGTCCCACAGCAGTAATACTCGGCCAAGTCATGAGGTTGATCAGCAGTAGAGCAACCAGCATGAGAACGGTAAACACGGCAAAAATCAGCGCTGTAACCCCCAACAGTTGAGGAAGATGCGCCACACCGTACACGAACCCCTCTACGCATCCCATGCACAATGCTGTTACCGCTGCAGGAGGTAGCGCCAGGAGCAGGAGGTCTTGTGCATCCCTTAGCTGCAGGCGCTGCGGGGAGTATCCGTTCAGAAGCAGAATATTCTGAGTTCGCGAACGGACCGACAACCACCCCATGATTGCGGTACAGAAGAGCACAGCCAGGCAGATAAGGCTCGTCAGAGAGCCCGAAGAAGTAACTGCCCCGTAGACAACACGCACCGGGTTAACGGAGGTAACTTTAACATCCATGCCTTGTTCACGGGCAAGGTTTTCAAAAGCACGCACAAATTCTTGGCTACCCGCTAGCGCGTATTGGCCGTCAAGCGAAGAATCCCCAAGTGCTCGTGACGGATATTTTTTCCCGTGCTTATCCGGGTCGAACCAATCAATAGTTTCACCGTCAGAGCTCAGTGAATTTGCCCCAAAAACGTAGATGGATTTTCCGTGCCAGAAATCTTCGGGGTCGGCGACCACCTTGAGTAGCTGGGCACCATCGGCAGCGTAGCGATCCACCAGAGTATCAAAGTTCTGAATCAGCTCAGACTTAGACTGTTGCGAAGCACGCAGAGAAAGCTGTGCCTGCGCATTGGTACCCATAGGAGTCTGCGTCTCCAGGACAGAGATGAGGGCGCTACCCAGCAGAAAGGTCAGAACTGTGCACAATACTGCGCACACTCTCAGAGCATTTTTCATCGTTGAATCCCCGTCTGTAGCGGGCGGGTATAAAACTTCACCGCCCCAGGCCTGGTGCTAGAAGACTACCACCTTCATAACCTAAATGGTATAGATTTTCGAATTATTTAGATTCATGACATATATTTTTTTACTAGTCAGCGGATTTTAAGAATTTTTACCCTGCCTTATCAGGGTTCCTGAACGAAAGCTGGGAATTTCCTGGATTAACGCTTAGAGAAACTTTAACCGTAGAATATTTCGGTACAACAGTGTCACCTCCCCAACACACCGGGAAGTGGCACTTTTTTATGCGGGCTCGGAACCCCGAGTCACGCCCCGACTATGAGTATCTACGGATTTTCACGAATGTCTTCTGAGAACACCGCGGCTCCCCAGAACCCCAAGGCAGAAGCCAAGGGCGCACTGGACCGTTACTTCAAGATCACTGAGCGAGGCTCCACCATCGCCGCCGAATTCCGCGGCGGCCTCGCCACCTTCTTCGCGATGAGCTACATCGTCGTGCTGAACCCCCTCATCATCGGCCTCGGCAAGGACGCATCCGGCAACGCGCTCGGCGTACCGCAGGTCGCAGCAATGACCGCACTGGTCGCAGGCGTCATGACCATCCTCATGGGCGTCGTCGCCAAGCAGCCCTTCGCCATGGCGGCAGGCCTCGGCGTGAACGCACTGCTGGCAACCACCATCGCCTCCACCCCCGGACTGACCTGGCCCGCCATCATGGGCCTCGTCGTATGGGCTGGTGTGCTGATGACCATCCTCGTGCTGACCGGCTTCCGCACCGCAGTGTTCAACGCGGTCCCCGAATCGCTTAAGGTCGCAATCGTCGTCGGTATCGGCTTCTTCATCGCCTTCATCGGCCTCGTCAACGCAGGTATCATCCGCCGCATGCCCGACGCAGCAGGCACCACCGTGCCCGTCTCCTTCGGCGTCAGCGGTCACCTGCTCGGCTGGCCCACCCTCGTCTTCCTCTTCGGCCTGTTCCTCACCATTGCGCTGTTCATCCGCAACGTGAAGGGTGCAATCCTCTACGGCGTGCTCGCCTCCACCGCCCTCTCCATCATCCTGGAGAAGGTCGTGCCCTCCGGCAGCTCGGTTAAGTCCCCCACCGGCTGGTCCCTGAACGTCCCCGTCTGGGACTCCAACACCAGCAAGCTGCCCAACTTCTCCCTGTTCGGCTCCGCTGACCTGTTCGGTGCCTTCGGCACCCTCGGCGGCATGGCAGCTGTTCTGCTGATCTTCACCATCCTCATCTCCGCGTTCTTCGACGCAATGGGCACCTCCGTCGGTCTCGCAACCGAAGCAGGCACCATCAAGGACGGCCAGATCGAGAACGTCGACAAGGTCCTGCTCGTGGACGCCCTCGGCTCCGTAGCCGGCGGTGGCACCTCCTCCTCCGCAAGCCAGATCTTCGTGGAGTCCGCAACCGGTATCGGCGCGGGCGCACGCACCGGCTTCGCGAACGTCGTCACCGGCGCACTGTTCCTCGTCGCGATCTTCCTGTCCCCGCTGGTCACCATCGTGCCCTTCGAAGCTGTTGCACCCGCAATGGTGTTCGTTGGCTTCCTGATGATCCGCCAGGCAGTGAACATCGACTGGAACGACTGGGGTCTGGGTATCCCCGCGTTCATGACCATCATCTTCATGCCGCTGGCATACTCCATCGCGGACGGTATCGGCGCAGGCTTCCTGTCCTACGTCTTCATCCGCCTGGTGCAGGGTCGCGGCAAGGAAGTTCACTGGCTCATGTACGTGGTTTCCGCAGTGTTCCTCATCTTCTTCGCTAACGGCCTGATTACCGGCTGGATGCACTAAATACATCGGGTGCTTCACCCTCCCACGTGGAGGCGCGGGCGCCATCAGGGCGGGGTATCGGCACCTTTGGGGTGCCGGTACCCCGCCCTGCGCTATTCTTCCCTCTACCCTAGCTACCCAATTCTGGTTGCAGGGGTCGGGGAAACACCACATCGCCGATTGAACCGCCGCACACAACGCGTTTCAACGGCACAAGCTAAGCGGCGGCGCCTACAATGGTTGAACCATTGTGGCGCCCAACCCGGGACTTACCCGCGAGCTTCACCCGTGAAACCGGCGGCGCAACACAGTACACACCGAACAACATCAACGGATCCTCACATGTCTGAACCCCAGAAGGCGGCAGCGCCCACCAGCGCACTCGACCGCTACTTCAAGATTTCCGAACGCGGCTCCTCCATCGCCGCAGAATTCCGCGGCGGCCTCGCCGCATTCTTCGCCATGAGCTACATCGTGGTGCTGAACCCCCTCGTCATCGGTACCGGTGCTGACGCATCCGAACGCACCCTCGGTATCGCACCCGTCGCGGCTGTGACCGCGCTGGTTGCCGGCGTGATGACCATCCTCATGGGTGTTATCGCTAAGCAGCCCTTCGCCATGGCGGCTGGCCTGGGCGTGAACGCGCTGCTCGCCTCCACCATTGCCACCACCCCGAACCTGACCTGGGCAGACATCATGGGTCTGGTCGTTCTTGCCGGTCTGATCATGACCGTTCTGGTGCTCACCGGCTTCCGTACCGCGGTGTTTGAGGCGGTCCCCGAGTCGCTCAAGACCGCGATTGTGGTCGGTATCGGCTTCTTCATTTCTTTTATCGGTCTGGTCGACTCCGGCATTATCCGCCGCATGCCTGACGCAGCCGGCACCACCGTTCCGGTGAGCCTCGGCGCGGGCGGTCACCTGCTCGGCTGGCCCACCCTCGTCTTCCTCTTCGGCCTGTTCTTCACCATCGCCCTGTTCATCCGTAACGTGAAGGGTGCGATCCTGTGGGGCGTGCTTGCCTCCACTGCGCTGTCCCTGATTCTGGAGGCGGTTGTCCCCTCCGGTTCCGTGAAGGAGGCGGCGACCGGCTGGTCCCTGAACGTGCCTTCCCTGGCGGACATGAAGTTCACCACCCCGAACTTCTCCCTCATCGGTTCCGCTGACCTGTTCGGCGCATTCACCCACATCGGTCCGCTGGCTGCTTCGCTGCTGGTGTTCACCATTCTGCTGTCCGTGTTCTTCGACGCGATGGGCGTTTCGGTTGGTCTTGCCGCCGAGGCTGGCACCATGAAGGACGGCAAGGTTGAGGACATCGACAAGGTCCTGCTCGTGGACGCTTTCGGTTCCGTTGTCGGTGGTGGCGCATCCGGTTCCGCCAACCAGATTTTCGTTGAGTCCGCTACCGGTATTGGTGCGGGCGCACGCACCGGTTTCGCAAACATTGTGACCGGTGTGCTGTTCCTGCTGGCGATTTTCATCTCGCCGCTGGTCACCATCGTTCCTTTCGAGGCGGTTGCTCCGGCGCTGGTCGTGGTCGGCTTCCTGATGATTCGCCAGGCCGTGAATATTGACTGGACCGACTGGGGTCTGGGTATTCCGGCGTTCTTGACCATTATTTTCATGCCGCTGTCGTACTCGATTGCGAACGGTATTGGTGCCGGCTTCGTGGCGTACACTTTCATTCGCTTGGTGCAGGGCCGCGGTAAGGACGTGCACTGGCTGATGTACCTGGTGTCCGCGGTGTTCGTGATCTACTTCGGTATGGGCATCATTAACGGCTGGACTAGCTAAGTCCAACAGTCTACATATTTGCTGAAGGCAGGTTCCTGATGCGGCTGAGAATGTAAGTTTTCAAGCTGCCGAAGGGCCTGCCTTTGGCGTATCTGGTTCGCTCTTGCATGTTCCTTATCGCTTCCGGGTGCGAGAAAATCATGGCAGAATCATTCCGTTTTCGGTATGATTCTGCCATGATGTCCGTTCAAGAGTATGCTCAAAAAGCTAAGGTTTCAGAGCGAAGCGTGCGCGCCCGCTTAGAACGTGGAATGCTTCAAGGTCGTAAATTGGGAAGCCGCTGGGTTGTCGACGCTCTTCCCGCTGCGCACCGCAGTAATGCTGGCCGTCCTATTTCCTTCGATGCATTCAACGCTTTGGCGCGTTACTGCGATGGTCAGTCATCTGTTCTATCTGCTGAGGAACGCCGCAGGGCAAAAGAACGCGCCTCAGCAATTCAGGTGCAAGGACCTGCGTCTGTTGAGCGATACCGAGCTCGCCGCGGTCTGAAAGTGCATCATCTGCAGGCTCCTCCCGCTGAAATTCCTGCAATTTTGGAAGACTCTGCATTGTCGCTTACCGGCATTAGTAGCGATATTTCTCAGGTGTACGGCTCAATGGTTGATGCATATATCTCGCATCAGGATTTAGAGAACATTATTTTTCTGTACAATCTGGTTCCGGCGTCCGCAGGTTCAGCGAATGTTATCTTGCGTGAATGCGATGAGCCGCCCCATATTCTGCCCCTGCATGTGGCGGTAGATCTTCTAGATTTGGGGGATCCGCGAAGTTCTGCTGAGGCAGAGCGCATTCTTCAAAATTCTGTTTTCAAGAAAGCGTCTTAGTCATGACCGCATCCCCTATTTTGATTCCTGCTATTGGGGCAGAGCGTGCCTCTTGGCTTGGTCTGGCTGATATCTCAGACTGACTTTAAAAATCTTCTAAAAGACAGAAGCTAACTAAAACAAAGAATGGCAGAATCGTTCCGGTTTCGGAATGATTCTGCCATTTCTTTATCTGCCCACCCGCACTCAGCATGTACGAGAGGCAAGGAAAGTGACGAGACTTAGCGGACGTCTCCATCCACGTAGAACCAGGCGCCGCCCACCTTCTCAAAGCGCGACAGCTCATGCATGCTGCCCTTCACCCGCTCCTCCGCAGGGACACCCGGCACCGAACGGTAATACGCAACGAACTCCACCGTACCGGACGCATCAAACGGGCCACCCGAAGCACCCAGAATATCCAGGCGATACCAGCGGATATCATCCTCCAACTCCAAGGCGGGCGGGCGAGTACTCGGATGCCAGCTCGCCAGCAGATACGCCGCATCCCCAGTCGCAAACGCGGTAAAACGCGAGCGCATCAGCTGCTCCGGCGCGGGAGCAGTCAACGTGCCGGAGGCGGCAAACTCGCCCAGGAACCTGCCGCAGCAGGCGCCGTACACCTCGCCGCTCGAGCAGGGGCAGCGGTCATCATGGTTCAGTTCAGTCATGCCACCCAGTATAAAGAACGCGCCGCATCAAAAAAGCACCGCATGAAGAAACGCCCGCTCTGCCGAGGATACAAATCCTCCAGCAGAACGGGCGTTCTTGTTTTCAATCGTTAAGTTTGAGCGAACCTACACGGTACGCATCAGCGGCAACGCTTATTCAGCGATTGCGCGAGCCGGGGTGTCAGCAGCCGAAGGCTTGCCCACGTATGCGCCGCGGTACTTAGCAGCCGGGTGGGAGTCAGCAACCTTGGTGTGGCCCTTACCGAAGATGTTCTCACGCAGGGTGTTGCCTTCGTACTCGGTGCGGTAGCGGCCGCGCTTCTGCAGCTCGGGAACAACGTACTCGATGAAGTCCTCGAACGAACCCGGGGAGACGTGGTAAGCCAGGTTGATGCCGTCCAGGCCACCCTCGTCGATCCAACGCTCCAGCTCGTCAGCAACCTGAACCGGGTCACCAACAATGACCTCGCCCATGCCGCCGAGGGTGGTGTGCTCAGCGATGTCCTTGCGGGTCCACTTCTTGTCCTTCGCCTGCAGGGTGAAGGGGGTCAGGAAGGACTGAATCGACTCGGTCTGCACGTAGTTCAGGACCTCGTCCTCGTCGAACTGGGACAGGTCAACACCGGACCATCCGCCGACAATAGCCTGTGCAGAGTCGAGGTTCACGTACTTCTTGTACTCCTCGTACTTTGCCTTTGCCTTCTCCTCGGTCTCATCCACGATGACGGAGAGCATTGCGAGGATCTTGACGTCGTCGCGGCTACGGCCCTGCTCCTCGGCAGCGGCGCGAATACGGTCGGTCACAACGCGGGTCAGGTCCGGGCGCAGGGCGCTGATGAACACAGCCTCAGCGTGCTTACCGGAGAACTTCTGACCGCGGCTGGATGCGCCAGCCTGGAAGATCACGGGGGTGCGCTGCGGGCTCGGCTCGGTCAGGGAGATGCCGGGCACGGAGAAGTACTTGCCCTTGTGGCCAATCGGGTGGACCTTGGAGGGGTCGGCGTAGATGCCGCGCTCGCGGTCCTTGACGACTGCGCCGTCTTCCCAGGAGCCTTCCCACAGCTTGTAGCAGACATCCAGGAACTCGTCAGCGATCTCGTAGCGCTCGTCGTGCGGGATCTGGGTGGGCAGACCCTGGTTCTCAGCAGCCGAAGGCAGGTAAGAGGTCACAACGTTGAAGCCGACGCGGCCCTCAGTGAGGTGGTCGAGGGAGGCGTAGCGGCGAGCCAGAGTGTAGGGCTGCTCGAAAGTAGCGGCAGCAGTCACACCGAAGCCGAGGTGCTCGGTCACTGCAGCCATTGCAGAAATCTGGGTTGCGGGGTCATTCACGGGAACCTGAGCGGCACCCTCAATGGCGGGAGCGGCAGAGTTCTTGTACACGTCGTAGATGCCGACAACATCAGCGATGAACACGGCGTCGAACAGGCCGCGCTCAAGGGTCTTAGCCAGGTCAGTCCAGTACTTGATGGTGTTGTACTCGGTTGCGCGGGAGCGCGGGTGACGCCAGAGGTCGAAGCTCTGGTGACCGATGCAGGTCATTTCGAATGCGTTAACTACGATGCGCTTCTTCTGCTCAGCCATCGATTTTCCTTTCGCGAATGATCGGGGACGATCGGGTTTGTACCCTGCACCCCGCGCGCCGCCTCCTTCTTGCCTTCTGCGTTCGGTGGTGGCCTTCGTGCAGGTGGCGCGTTCGCGCCGTACTTGCCTCTTTTCGTTGAGGCCAGATCATCATCTGGGGCACCCCGCTACGGGAGAGGGTTGCCGCCCGGCTAGCCAGAGCTTAGCGCCGGGACTCATGATCTCGTGGTTTGAGTGTACGGGGCGCGCGGGAGGGAGGTCACGTTTGTGACGAAAAAATCTTTTTGTGACGTGGAACCGAAATATTTCGTGATAAATGCGAAATATACGGTCATAGAAATTCATACGCGCCCGCCGGGTTGATTGAGGCACGCCACAGCCCATAGGGTGGGAGAAGCAAACCATCCAGAGCGACTGAGAGACCTGGCTCCACGACGTCGCAGCAACCGACACGGATTCTTCCGCCCCCGGTGCTAACGCCAGGAACGATGGAAGTGACATGACACTCAACAGTGCAGTAACTGACGTACCCACCAGTGAAAAGAACGGCCGCCGTGCCGTATCCACCGCCGCCGTCCCCTTGAGCTTTGAAGACGTCGGACAGTCTTTCCCCGTGCCCGGCGGAACCCACGAAGTTCTTCGCGGAGTCTCCTTCACCGCAGCCCCCGGCGAGATTATCTCCGTCATCGGATCCTCCGGATGCGGCAAATCCACCCTCCTGCGTGCAGCAGCAGGCCTGAACCGCATCACCGCAGGTACCGTACGTATCGGCGAGAAGGCAGTGACCGGCCTCGACCCCCGCGTAGCTATCGGCTTTCAGGAACCGCGTCTGCTCCCCTGGCGCACCGTCGCCGACAACGTGGCGCTCGGACTGCCGCAGGGCACCAAAAAATCTGAAGGCACAGCATCCGTAGCGCGCCTGCTCGACCTGGTCGGCCTGGGCGAATACGCAACCCACCGTCCTAAGGAAATTTCAGGCGGTATGGCTCAGCGCGTGTCCCTGGCGCGAGCGCTCGCACGCAACCCCGGCGTGCTGCTGCTCGACGAGCCCTTCGGTGCTCTGGACGCGCTGACCCGCATCAACATGCAGGATTTGCTGTTGGACGTGCACCGTCAGGACCCGACCACGATTCTGCTGGTCACCCACGATGTGGAAGAGGCGCTGTACCTCTCTGACCGGGTTATTGTTCTCGGTAAGGACACCCCGGAGGCGCCCGCCACCATCCAGCGCATTGTGACCGTTGACCGTTCTCACCCGCGTGACCGCGCCGATGCAGAGATCACGGCGCTGCGTAGCGAACTGCTGGCTGAGCTCGGCGTGGAAGATAACGCCTAAATCTGCAGGCAACACCAACGCCGCCGCATTTCATCTCATCACCACACATCATCATCTTCAGAAGCGAAAAGATTTCATCATGACTTACTCCCCGTCTCGCCGTACCGCCCTCAAGTCCCTTGCCGCAGCCGCCGCTTTTGCTACTCTGCTCAGCGCCTGCGCCGGTGAAGGTTCCGGTTCCGCTAACGCCTCCGGTGCTGCCGGTGGTGGCAATCAGAACACCGTGACCATTGACTACGCGACCTACAACCCGCTGTCCCTGATTATCCGCAAGAAGGGTTGGCTTGAGACCGCCCTCGCCGCGGAGGGTAAGAAGGTTGAGTGGGTCAAGTCGGCTGGTTCGAACAAGGCGAATGAGGCGCTGCGTAGCGGCAATATTGATGTTGGCTCGACCGCCGGTTCGGCGGCGCTGCTGGCACGCGCTAATGGCTCCCCCATCAAGGTCATTAGCCTCTACTCGCAGCCGGAGTGGTCGGCGCTGGTGACCCGCAAGGATTCGGGCATCACCAAGGTTGCGGACCTGAAGGGTAAGACCGTTGCCGTGACCAAGGGTACCGACCCGTACTTCCTGCTCCTGCAGGCACTCAAGCAGGAGGGTATTTCCGCTTCGGACCTGACCATTCAGAACCTGCAGCACGCCGACGGCCGCACCGCCCTGGATAACGGTCAGGTCAACGCGTGGAGCGGTCTGGACCCGATCATGGCTGCCGCCGAGGTGGAAAGCGGCGACGTGCTCTTCTACCGCAACCTGAACTTCAACACCTACGGATTCCTGAACGCGACCGAGAAGTTCATTCAGTCCAACCCGACCGCCGCACAGACCATCGTGGACGTGTACGAGTACGCTCGCGCCTGGGCTAAGAAGAACCCCGAAGAGGCAGTGAAGATTGTCGAGGAGGAGTCCGGCATTAAGCACGAGACCGCCCAGGTCGTCATGGAGCGCACCCACCTGGATATCGACCCGGTTCCGGGCGCTAAGCAGGTTGAGGTTCTCAAGGGTGTCGGCCCGATTCTGGTCGAGTCCGGCGACGTTCCCTCCCAGTCCGACGTGGACAAGGCACTGAACAGCATCGTGGACGACCAGTTCGCAAAGAAGGCTGACAGCGCAGCCGTCGAGAAGATCGCAAAGGTGGTTGAGAAGTAATGACCGCCGCAACGGTTACCGCCGCCTCCAGCGCTCGCGCTGAGCGTGCCGAGAAGCGTGTCTCTTCCGTGAAGCTGCCGTCGAACCCGTTCGCCGGTAAGCAGTACCTGGGTTTGATTCTTCCCCTGGCACTGATTGCTCTCTGGTACATTCTGAGCACCAACGGCGTGTTCACCCAGGTTCAGCTGCCCTCCCCCGACCGTGTGGTCAGCGCCGGTGTTGAGCTGGCGCAGCGCGGCGAGTTGGGCCGCCACGTGGCGATTTCTACTCAGCGTGTGCTGATTGGTTTCGGTATTGGTGCCGTGCTCGGCCTGGTGCTGGGTGCGCTGATTGGCTTGTCTGCGCCGGTGCGTCTGATTGCCGCACCGACCATTGGTGCGCTGCGTGCCGTGCCGTCCCTGGCGTGGGTTCCGCTGCTTCTGCTGTGGATCGGTATCGGCGAGAATTCCAAGGTGACCCTGGTTGCTATTGGTGCATTCTTCCCGGTGTACACCACGGTTTCTGCGGCTCTGGCACACGTTGACCCCAAGCTTGTGGAGGCGGCACGCGCCTTCGGTCTGAAGGGTCTGCGCCTGTTCACCACGGTTCAACTTCCCGCGGTTCTGCCGTCGGTGGTCTCGGGTCTGCGTCTGGCGCTGGCTCAGGCGTGGCTATTCCTGGTCGCCGCCGAGCTGCTGGGTGCATCCATGGGCCTGGGTTACCTGCTGACCGACTCGCAGAACAACGGCCGCACCGACCGCCTGCTGCTCGCCATCGTGGCGCTGGCGGTGCTCGGTAAGATTACCGACGCCCTGGTGGGTGTTTTCGAGCGCTGGGTGAAGGCGAAGTACCCCAGCAACTAACGCCACCAGCAATTAGCACCACCGCTAAACGCAACACTCAGCACGCGCTGAGTTTTAGGAGAGATGTCCGCCGCGTGGTTGCTCCCCAAAGGTGAGCAAATCATCACTACGCGCCGGAGAAAGAAGTCGGCGGGGAAACCTGTCGCCTACTGAATGATGATGATGAATCCCGCCCCGCGCCCCACAGCAGTGAGCGCGGGGCGGGGTCTTTAAATATGTCGTTATATTACGAACTGGTACTCACCATTCCGAATATGACGGTCCCCTTTGCGTCCACCCCCTCGAGCGCGCTTTACTAAGAAGGCAAACCATCCAGAGCGACCGAGAGACCTGGCTCCGTGACGTCGCAGCAACCCCCTCGCCAACGCACACACAGACCCCACGGTCACACAGACAGCGGCGCGGCGAGCAAGGGTGCTAATGCCAGCAACCGATGGGAGAATAATGGGACTGCCCACCCCCTACTCGTTCACCGACCCGCTGAACCCCACTCCGAACCCCGCGCTCGAATCTGACGAGGCACGCGTCGAGTTCTGGGAGAAGCAGGCGCAGCGCCTCACCTGGGCTGAGCCCTGGCACACCGCGCACCGCTTCGAGAAGCCGAAGTCCCTCGGCTTCGATGAGGACGGCATCGAACAGTTCACGATTCCCGAAATTAAGTGGTTCGAGGGCGGTAAGCTCAACGTCGCCTACAACTGCGTAGACCGCCACGTGGAGGCGGGCCGCGGCGACAAGGTCGCCCTCTACTTTGAAGGTGAACCCGGCGACCGCGAAGCCATCACCTATGCCGAGCTGCAGCGCCGCATCGCGAAGGCAGCGAACGGCCTGCTGTCCCTGGGCGTGCGCAAGGGTGACCGCGTGGTCATCTACCTGCCCGTCATCCCCGAAACCATTATCTTCACCCTCGCCTGCGCGCGTATTGGTGCGATTCACTCGCTCGTGTTCGGTGGTTTCTCCGCCGAGGCGCTGAAGTTCCGTGTGGAAGACACCGGCGCGAAGGTTCTCATCACCACCGACGGCCAGAACCGCCGCGGCAAGGTCGTTCCCGTGAAGGTCAACGCCGACGAAGCATGCTCCGGTGAGAACAACATCGAGCACGTTATCGTGGTGGACCGCACCAGCGCCTCCGACCCGGTGGCGCACGCCGCTGTGCCGTGGACTGAGGGCCGCGACGTCTGGTACCACGACCTGGTGGACGACCAGCCGGATACTCACGCCTACGAACTGCACGACGCCGAGGATCCGCTGTTCATTATTTACACCTCCGGCACGACCGGTAAGCCCAAGGGTCTGGTGCACACCATGGCTGGATACCTGGTGCAGACCGCGTACACTCACGCGCTGCTGTACGATCTGCTGCCGGATTACGTGGACGAGAACGGCGTGCTGCGCCCCGACGAGCTGTCGGCTGTTAATGACCCGGAAAAGGTTGAGTCCACCGTTCACTGGTGCACCGCCGACCTGGCGTGGGTGACCGCGCACACCTACGAAATCTACGGTCCGCTGGTCAACGGCGTGTCCGAGGTGATTTACGAGGGTACCCCGAACACCCCGCACTACGGTCGCCACTTCGAGGTCATCGAACGCTACGGCGTGACCAACTACTACACCGCGCCGACCCTGATTCGCTCCCTCATGGGTGCGTTCCCGAACGGCCCGGAGCCCGGCAAGTACGACTTCTCGACCGTGCGTCTGCTCGGTTCGGTGGGTGAATCCATTAACCCGGAGGCGTGGCGTTGGCTGCGTCAGCACGTGGGCGGCGGCACCGCGGCGTTCATCGACACCTGGTGGCAGTCGGAGACCGGTTCGACCGTGTGCTCCCCGCGCCCGCACGACCCCGCATTCGCACCCGAGGGCACCTACCCGGAGGGTACCCCGCACTGCACTCCCCTGCCCGGTTGCGCTACCCGCGCCGTTCCCGGCGTGTCCACCCGCGTGGTGGATGAGCACGGCGACCCGGTCGAACCCGGCAAGCAGGGCTTCATCGTGGTCGATAAGATTGGCCCCTCGATGGCTCGTACTGTGTGGCAGAACCCGCAGCGTTTCCTGGATTCTTACTGGCGTCACTATGGCGAGCACGGCTGGTTCCTGGCCGGCGACGGCGCGAAGGAAGACGAAGAGGGTAACGTGTACATCCTCGGCCGTATTGACGATGTGATTAACATTTCGGGTCACCGCCTGTCCACGATTGAGATTGAGTCAGCACTGGTGACTCACCCGGCTGTGGTTGAGGCTGGTGTCTGCCCCGTGGAGGATGAGCTGACCGGTCACCAGGCGGTCGCCTACGTGACGCTCACCGATGAGGGTAAGGACCTGACTGAGGATGAGCTGAAGGCAGCGCTGACCGCACACGTGCGTGAGCACATCGGCCCGATTGCTAAGCCGAAGGATGTTGTGGCGGTTGCCGATATCCCGAAGACCCGTTCGGGTAAGATTACTCGCCGTCTGCTCGGTGAGCTGTACCAGGGCCGTTCTTTGGGCGATGTTTCTTCGCTGCAGAATGAGGAGGCGCTGGGCCACATCGCGCAGGTGCTGGTGGATACCGGCCGCGTGAGCTAGGCCCTCTAGGCTCCGCTGCTGGGCTGAACGCTGAGCTGAAAAGCTGCATAGAGTAAAGGTGCGGATACCGAATGATGATTCGGTATCCGCACCTTGCTATTTTATTGAGCTGACAAGGCTCTTTATCGGCGGTGTGCCGACCAGTCAGCCTACTTAATCAGGCCCAGCGAACGAGCGTGTTCAGCGGTAATGCCGCTCGGCTCAATGTGCTCGGGGCCCTTGTCCTTCTCGGGGTGCTCGGTCGCCTGGAAGCGGATCATCTTCATATCGTTTGCGGCACCCAGGTTCGTGATCATGCCGTCACCGTTCAGGTCCACGGACACCGGCTCGGTGTCGATTTTGCCGTTGCCGTTGAAGTCAATCGGCTGGTTGGCGGGCTTGCCCTTGTACAGGAAGCCAGCCGCGCGGGGACCGAAGCCACGCGCCTCGTACAGCTTCGCCTCGTTGAGCATGCGGTATTCGGCGGTGGAGTAGCCGAAGTAGCGGCTACCGTCAGCCATGGGCACGCCGGTGAGGGTGTACTGGTAGTTCATGACGCTGTAGTAGTTGGGCTTGTAGTTGATTTCGTCCCAGCCGCCGTGGCTCAGTGCGAGGTTGTGGCCGAGCTCGTGCACGAACACTGCCACGCGGATGTTGCTGCTTGCCTCGCCCCAGAAGGTCGGGCCGACGGTGACCATAAAGTTACGACCGCCAAAGTTAGCGATACCGGAGGAGTAGCTGTTGTCGTAGTAGTCGCCCCAGATCATGTAGTGGAAGGTGCCTTCGCGGGCGGGGTTGAACTTACCTTCGGTTGCCTTGATTCGGTGGAGCGCCTTGAATTCGCTGTCGAGTGCCTGGTAGCTGATTTCGTTGCCGCCGCCCAGGTTGTACTTGGCGCTGCGGGCGCTACCGGCGTCCAGGTGGATGTTCACGCCGGTAGTGCCGTCGGGGTTGCGCAGGGGCAGGTCGGCATAAATCTTGGTGATGCGGTCCAGTTCGTCTTCGCTGGGCAGCAGGCCTGCCATGTAGTCCATCTCTACGAAGATGTCCTTGTGCTTGGGGTCGGCGCCCAGTGCGGGGAAGTCGACGTCGATTTTGCCGTCGCCGTCAGCGTCGTAGCCCTTCATCTCCCAGGTGTTGGGGATGCCGTCGCCGTCGATGTCGGGGCTGTAGGCGTTTGCCGCGGGGGCTGCGATAGTGCCCAGGCAGAGCACTGCGAGGGAGGCAAGCGTGACGCGTGCGCTCTTCAGAAATGCCATGTTGTGTTCCTTAGTGTGTGGTGACCGGTGGTGTTTCGGTGGAGCTTGCCGGGAGGACGTTCTCCACGGTTTCCATGATGCTCCCGTTTCACGCGCTAGGTGAGCTGGGTGCCGTAATGTTCATACATTGAGGTAATAGTTGAGATAATTTTGAAGATGAGCTGAATTACATTAGAGTATCAGTAATTCAAATCACACGCATCACCACATTCTTCACAACAAGAGAGATTCTATGACTTCTTCCTCGAACACCACTAACGGTCTGAACCGCCGCGCACTCATCAAGGGTGCCGCATGGAGCACCCCCGTCATCGCAACCGCAGCGGCGGTACCCGCCTACGCGGCGTCCACCGATGCGCAGGAGACCCCGACCATGAGGTTCGGTGTCTTCACTCAGGCGTTCAACTCGAACCCCGCCAACGACTTTGATACCCGCTACGGCCTGGATTCCTACACCGTGCAGGTACCCAACATCACCGCAACCTCCACCACCCCGCAGAGCCGCGGCGGCGGCACTTTCACCCCCGGCGGTAGCGTCGGTGCAGGCCTGTACGGTGGTGCGGGCCTGTGGATTTCTGCACCCATCAACTCCAAGGGCGAGTTCCAGGGTAGCTCCTGGCTGTACCCTCATGCGCACCTGCAGGTGACCTTCGAGTTCACTTTCCCCACCGCCGCGGATGTCACCGACCCGCTGCTGTGGGACGTCGATAACGACGTTGAAATCCCGGCACTCGCTAAGAGCGAGGGCGGCGTGAAGACCAACAACCCCGCCGTGGCGGCGTTCAACGGCATCGCATACACTGCGAAGTTCTACGAGCCGACCATCGAGGACAACGTCTGGACCGGCGTACTGGATATCCGCACCTCCGACTACCTGGAAGCCACCGCGAAGGACGGCGTGAGCTACGCACAGGTGCTGGCTTCGCTGGTTCCGGTGTACTTCACCGAGGTGACTTCCAGCTACACCCTGACCACCACCGCTCAGATCACCAGCGGTAACGTCGCAATGCAGCTGACCGAGGGTGGCGAGTACACCTTCCAGGATCTGGCTGGTTTGCGCGCTTCGGCAACCATCACCCGCTAAAGTACCGAGCATAAACAAGGGGGCCCGGCATCCATAACGGATGCCGGGCCCCTCGCCGTGTTTAAGGCTTATCCTACTGGGCACCGCCGGTAGCTACTAGAGGCTAGTCCTTCGCGGGAACCAGACCCTCAGCTGGTAGCAATAGTTCATGACGCTCAGGTAGTTCGGCTTGTCGTTCACGTCATCGGTGCCGCCGGGCAATAAAAACCTAGCACTTCATCATAACGCCGTCTTGAGCCCCGCACGAGAATTCTCATCATGCGGTGCTGTTTGAGCGCATCAGCACAGGGAATGCGGGTATCTGTCGTTCTCGGGAAGCATAAGAAAAACCATAGACGTTGCGGCACAGCAAGCCTATTCTGGATATACAAGTATTTTTCAACATACAGGAGGATACGATGGCTAACGTTACGATCATTGGCGGGCACGGCAAGGTTGCTCTTCTGGCCGAGCCGCTGCTGGTGGAGCGCGGGCATGCGGTCAATGCGCTTATTCGCAGGCCGGAGCAGTCAGAGGATATTGTCACGCGCGGGGCGAACCCTGTGGTCGCTGACATTACCGCGTTGAGCACCGAGGAGATGGCGAAGCTCTTCAAGGATTTACATACAGAAGTGCTGGTGTGGTCCGCGGGTGCGGGCGGTGTAGGTGGCCCCGAACGCACCTATGCGATTGACCGTGACGCTGCGATCCGGTCGATGGATGCGGCGCGGCTGGCCGGTATTAAACGGTACGTGATGGTATCGTACCTGGGCGCGGGTTCCGGGCACGGCATCGACCCTGATGACAGTTTTTACGCCTACGCCGAGTCGAAGACGATCGCCGATGAGCACCTGCGCGGCTCGGGGCTGGATTACACGATTCTGGGGCCGGGGACGCTCACCCTTGAGGAGGCAGGCGGCATTACTCTGGGGATTGAGCCCGCCCACACGCCCGGCGCCGAATCTAATACTCCGCGGGCCACCGTTGCCCAGGTGCTGGCGGCGGTTCTTGAGGACCCGTCCACGGTTGGGAAGGCGCTCCCGTTTATTGGCGGGCCCACCCCGATAGCTCAGGCTCTCGCATCGGCGCCTAACAGCAATAAGCTGCGCTAGGGTTTGCCGGATGCACCCGCCCCGGCTGAGTGCGGACGCGTCCCGAGCCTCTTCACGGGTTTGGGGCGTGTTTTTCTCTCACGCAAGGTTGGTGCCGCATCGCTCAGTATCCTAAAGTACCATGTATTTTTAGAGCAACTGCAAGAGGTTCCCGTGGGATTCTTCGATCTCTTCGCCGACAAAACCCCGGACGAGCCCGCCGAGGCGTAGCTTACCAGGACATTTCTGGTCTGACTGCTTCGGCGACCATTACCCGCTAAGGGGCATGAGCCGCTAAGACAGCGAATTTAAAACACCAGGGGCCCGGCATCCATATTGGATGCCGGGCCCCTTTGCTTTCGGGCTCAGCCTATCGGCTGCCGCCGAGGTAAATTGTCGCAAAAAGTAGTTCCCAAAAAAAGAGAACTGTATTACAATGTATATATAGTCTTTAGGAACGAGGTACCAACTATGGAAAACCTAGTAATTTCAGTCTTTAACACCGAAAGCGAAGCTTATCAGTCCTTTGCGGATTTGAAGGCTTTCCGCCAAACTCAGACGACCAAGGTTGCTCAAATCGCCCTGGTCAAAAATGAAAACGGTCATATCGTTGAAAAAGAACGCTATGATTTTGAAGATTCAACGACGGATGCAACCCTAAAAGGTGGCTTGCTCGGTGCAGTTATCGGGCTTTTGGGTGGTCCTATCGGCGTCTTGTTTGGTTATGGTATTGGTAGCCTCAATGGTTTGGTTGCTGGTGCTACCGTTGATACGGCAGAAGCTGGCCTGATTGACGTTGTTTCTCAAAAATTGACTAACGGTGAAACAGCCGTTGTTGCCTTGGTGCAAGAAGACAACGAAGCAGTCATCGATGCTTACTTCACCAAGTACGACACCCAAATCGTGCGTTGGGATGTAGCAACCGTCGTAGCCGAAATCGAAGCAGCTCTGCAAGTCCAAGAAGACCTCTACAACCAGGCGCGTGCACAGATGAAGGCTGAACGTAAAGCCGAACGCAAGGCTAAGCTTGAAGAATTCAAGGCGAATGTCAAAGCAAAGTTTGACAAATTGAAAGCGTAAGCACCCAAGCATCTCATAAAAAATAGGCTATCTACTTCTGGTAGATAGCCTATTTTTTTAAAAACTAGATTTTAGAAAGAG
Organism: Rothia sp. HMSC072B04; assembly: GCF_001813725.1. Taxonomy (NCBI): domain Bacteria; kingdom Bacillati; phylum Actinomycetota; class Actinomycetes; order Micrococcales; family Micrococcaceae; genus Rothia; species Rothia sp. HMSC072B04. The sequence goes on from NZ_KV813815.1 coordinate 133,000, forward strand.
GAAGTGAGGATTTTGGCTCAAGATCTTGAACAAATCAAGGAAGACAATGGCAAAAATACCAAACTCAAGGTGGGGATTTTAGCCATCTCTCTTTCTCCAGGTGGATGTTGATGCCGGTGGTGCCGTTCGGGTTGCGGAGGGGAAGCTGGGCGAAGGATTCGGTGATGCGGTCGAGCTCTTCCTCGCTGGCGAGCAGGCCGGGCATGTAATCCATCTCCACGAAGATGTCCTTCTACAGCGGGTTATTGCGCTCTCACGAGGTTTCAACACCTCAGGGCAACAATAACCCGCTTCATCATACACAGAGTGCATATAGATTTTCTCCGGTATAGCACCATATCTCAGGTTATGCACCGCTTATGCCGTAAAAGCGCTCTGATAAGCCTCTATTTAGTGTTTTCTGCCTCAGACTCTGCCCCAGCGTTCTGCGCGGCACCCTTCGCCTCGGAGGCCTTCTTGGAGGCGTAGAACAGGCACACGACTGCGCCCACTGCCGCAGCAACCAGCGGAAGCATCATGGAATCCGCCATTGCCGCCGCGTAGGGTTCACGCAGAATCTGCGGAAGTACGCCGCCTCCAGCACCGCCGTGAGAGCTACCGCCCGCTGCAACGGCCGGGCCCAACGCGGACAGGTGCGAGGTAATTGCAGAAGCCATAATCGTGGTAATCGCAGCCGAACCGAGCACCGACGCCATCTGGCGGGTCTCGTTGTACACGCCCGAACCGGCACCGGCACGCTGCGGCGGCAGGTTACGGGTCGCCGACACCGACAGCGGACCCCAAATGCAGGCATTCGCCGCACCCAGAATAATCATCGGGCCAACCATCAGCCACAGGTTGCCGTCCGCAACCATCGTTGGGCGGAGCAGAGCAAAACCAACAACCATCAGCGTAAAACCAATTACCGCAATCCACTTCGGGTCGTTACGGTTCAGACGCGCACCCACCACCGGCGCCAACACGCCCGAGAACAACGCCATCGGCGCAGTCATCAGCGCAGCCTGGGTCGGGTCCAGGCCCTCAACCTGCTGCAGGTACAGGGTCAGCGGGAACGCCATGCTGATAGCGACCACACCCATAGCGGAAATAGCCACATTCGACACGGAGAAGTTACGGTCACTGAACAGGCTCAGCGGAACCAACGGCTCACGCGGGTTAATAGCCTGCCACCCGATGAACAGCGCCAGCACCAGAATGCCGGCAATAATCAGGCCCCACACGCTCACCGCAATACCGGTGCCCATAAACGAGTCAGTGATGGTGCCCCAGTCGTAGGTGGCGCCTTCCTGAATGCCGAAAACCAGCAGGAACAGACCGACCGCCGAAAGCACCACGCCCAACCAGTCGAAGCTGTGCTTCTTCTGCTCGAACACCGGCACATTACGCCACGCCAGGAACAGGCCGGCCAGGCCAACCGGAATGTTGATGAAGAAAATCCAGCCCCAGCTGAGGGTATCCACCAGCACGCCGCCCAGAATCGGGCCAACCAGCGAGGCAATACCCGCAGTCGCACCCCAAATGCTCATGGCGACACCGCGCGCATTCGGCGGGAACATCAGCGTAATCAGAGACATGGTCTGCGGGGTCATCAGCGACGCACCCAAACCCTGCACCACGCGGGCGGTAATCAGCGACTCAACATTCGGCGCCAGACCACACCACAGGGAGGCGAGCGTAAAAATACCCATACCAATCATGTACAGGTTCTTCTGACCGAAGCGGTCACCCATACGACCGGTAATGAGCAGCGGCACCGCATACGCCAGCAGGTAGGCGCTCGTCACCCACATACCCGCCGACAGGGATGCATCCAGATCCTGCAGCATGTGCGGCAGGGCGATGGTGACGATATTGCCATCCACCAGGATCATGAAGAATCCAACAACCAGGGACCAGAGAGCAGGCCAGGGCTTGTAGGGTGTCTTCGCCGGGTTACCGACGAGAGGCGCTTTCTTGGGGCGGGAACTCATGATCCTCCAGTGGATGAGCGTTGCGGGTAGATGTCTGTGTGTTCGGCGTTGCCGCTAAGTGAATGCCCCTAATGTTACTCCTTTTCAGGGCGCGGCTTCGGTTGCTCTACCCTAATTCAGCTGTTCACGACGCGTGCGCGAGGCAACCAGGCAACAGGCGCCCTGATGCCACCCCGAAGCACTCTGAACCCACTAGACTGAAGCTATAAAGCTAATCCGGGCGCCGCAACCGGCGCTCACCCCCATCAAACCACCCTCAACGAGACGACCACGGGAGGACCCATGGGTTTCTTTGATTTCTTCACCGACCGCACCCCGGCAGAACCCGCCGAAATCCGCCTCGTCGCCCTCGTCAGCGGCAAAGTGCAGGGCGTGGGCTTCCGCTGGTGGTGCGCCGGAACCGCCAAGCCCATGGGGCTGACCGGCTACGCCGAAAACCTCGACGACGGGCGCGTGAAAGTCGTTGCGGAAGGTACCGCCGTCTCCTGCGCTCGCCTGGTAGATATTCTGCGCGGCGGCGACACCGCGGGCCGCGTGGATGAGGTTCTCGTCGAGTGGGAGGAGCCGAGCGGCTCGTTCCGCGGCTTCGGCATTCGGTAATAGTCCCCCGTTCTTTATGTAGGGCGCGCCGGGCGTCATCCTTGCTGTGAGGAGACGCCCGACGCGCCCTTTGCTATGCGCGGGTTAGTTTCTCGGTTCTCCACAGAACACTGCGCCAGTTTGCCCTAAAGCCTTAGTTAGCCCCAGAGCCTAGTGAGCCCAGAGCGCCGCAAATTGCGCGCGGGTCATATCGGCGCGGCGCACCCGATGCTGCACCGGGTGACCGTTCTCGTCGGGGCGGCCGGAGTTCGGGTCAATATCGTCGTAGATGCCGGTGAAACCCGCTTTAACCGCCACACGTTCGGAGGCCTCGTTACCCGCCAGGGTGGTCCAGCGGACAGTCTCGAGACCCAGCCCGAGCGGGTCGAAAGCGTAGCCGAGGACGGCTCGTAGCGCCTCGGTCATATAGCCCCTGCCGCGCGCCTTCGGGGCGGTGTAATAGCCCAGTTCGGCGCGGGTTCCGGGGCTTTCGGGGGTGCCGTCAGGTAGGCGCAGCTCGATACTCCCCGCGAACACACCGGAGGCGTCAATCGCCCAGCGCTGGATTTGCCCGGCAGCAATCTGGCGGGCAGTGGTGAGTAGGGAGTCCTCGGCGTCAGCGCGCGTGTAGTTTAGCGGTACGCGGGTGAAGCGGACCATCTGCGGGTCGCGGCAGGCTTCCACGATGTCGGGGATATCCGCCTCGCGCAGGTGGCGCAGGGTGAGGCGTTCGGTAATGAGTTCGGGCTGGCTGGGCTCTGCATGTTCGCTGTGTTCTGAGAAGTCGCTGTGTTCTGAGAAGGCACTGTGTTCGGGGGTCATGATTCGAGCTTAAACCCTCAGGTTTTTGCGCCGGAAAAGCTTTTGTGGGCACCCCAGGATACTCGGTGATGCAAATCATAGTTAAACACTTCTGTTTTAATGCGTCATCACTTGATTATTATGAATTATTCATAATAAAATAGTTATCGAGCCCGCCCACTGGGCAGTAAGAATAAGCGCCGCGCAACGAATCCGCGCGGCACGAAGCAGAAAGAAGAACACTATGGCAGTTCTGACCATCGGCGACCAGTTCCCCGCATACGAGCTCACCGGCGTTGTCCCCGGTAAGCTGGCTGACATCGAAGCAACCAAGCCCGAAGACTACTTCACCACCGTCTCCTCCGAGGGTCTGGACGAAGACACCTGGCGCGTCGTCTTCTTCTGGCCGAAGGACTTCACCTTCGTTTGCCCCACCGAGATTGCAGCATTCGGCAAGCTCGCTGACGAGTTCGAGGCACGCGACACCCAGGTGATCGGTGTTTCCGTTGACAACGAGTACACCCACTACGCATGGCGCCGCTCCCACGAAGAGCTCGTGGACCTGCCCATCGTCATGGCATCCGACCTCAAGCGCGAACTGACCGCAGCACTGGGCATCCTGAACAAGGACGGCGTTGCAGACCGCGCAACCTTCATCATCGACCCCCACAACACCATCCAGTCGGTCTCCATTACCGCTGACTCCGTCGGCCGTAACACCGACGAGGTGCTCCGCCAGCTGGACGCACTGCAGTCCGACGAGCTGTGCGCATGCAACTGGAAGAAGGGTGCAGCAACCATCGACGCATTCAAGGAGATGAAGTAATCCATGAGCATCGATAACCTGCGTTCGGCTCTGCCTTCCTACGCGAAGGACATGAACCTCAACCTGTCCTCCCTGCCCCGCATTAGCTCTCTCACCGAGCAGCAGCTCTGGGGCGCAATCCTCGCAACCGCAGCAGCAACCAAGGTTGACTCTGTTGTTGTTGAGATTGCTGCAGAGGCTAAGGAGCACCTGAGCGACACCGCTTACGAGGCTGCTCTGGGTGCTGCATCCATCATGGGCATGAACAACATCTTCTACCGCACCCGTGGCTTCCTGAACGGTGCATACGATGACCAGCGCGCAAACCTGCGTATGCAGATCATCGGCAAGAACGGTGGCATTGAGAAGCTGGACTTCGAGATGTTCGCTCTGGCAGTGTCCGCAGTCAACGGCTGCTCCCACTGCGTTGAGGCTCACGAGCACACCCTGCGCGAAGAGGGCGCAACCAAGGAGCAGGTCAACGACCTGATCCGTATTGCTGCAACCCTCGGTGGCGTGGCACAGGGCATTCAGCTGGCTGAGGCACTGGGCTAAACCCACTAAGCGTTAGAGCTTACACAGAAGCGGCGCATCCACCCCTTTACGGGTCGGATGTGCCGCTTCCTCTATGTCCTCAAGCCCAGCAGCGTGTTGGGCAGAAGTTTCTAAACTCCCCCGATTTGGCGCTATACAATGCCTGTATGCGGTACTGTATTTTGGACTCCACCAGCCCCCTTCCCAGCGTGGAAGAACTTACTGAGCTTTACGATTCTGTGGGATGGAGTGCCTATACCAAAACACCCGAACGTCTCGTCCCGATGGTGGAAGGATCGCGGTATCTCTACACCGCACGAGAGGCAACCACGGACGGAACGGGACGGCTCGTCGGGCTAGTCCGCGCCGTCGGGGACGGACACTCTATCGCCTACATTCAGGACCTCCTAGTGCATCCGCACGCCCAACGACAGGGCATTGGTTCTGCGCTTCTAAAGCGTGTCATTGAGGACTTTGACCGAGAAGACATTCGACAGCGACTCATTACTACCGACGTCGGTACTGAACACGCCGTTGCGCTCTACAAACGCTACGGTTACGCCCCCGTAGAGGCAGCAGGATGCATCACCCTTGCATGCTATCGATAAGGCAATATCGCATGCGGCTTGATACGGCTCGACTCGTTCAAGCTGGCTGAGGCACTGGGCTAAACCCACTAAGCGTTAGAGCTTGAAACAAGCGGCGCGTCCACCCCTTTGCGGGTCGGATGCGCCGCTTTGTTTTATGTTTTAGCTGCCCGCCGAGCCCGTGCGCAGGGCGGCATCCCAGCTACTCGCCAGGCGCGTCGCCGCGGCCACCAGAGCCACCAGATCCTCGGCGTACACCGGGGTCGAGCGCACGCCCGCACACCAGTCAATCGTGCCCAAACCCAGCCAGGGCTTACCCGGAAAGAACTCGCGCCGCAGCGCCACACGGCGCTTACCCAGGGCGCGGCGACCCGGCACGTACCCGCCGCGGCTGATGAACAGCGCCTCGCAGCCCTTGGACTCCACCAGCACCTCCAGGGCCCTCAGCGCAGGAACCCAGCTCGGCTCCCCCACGCTCGCCAGGTCGGCCAGTTCGGGATACTCGCTCTCGTGCTCCGCCACGCTCACGCCCAGGATGTACTGGTAGCGCACCTGCCCGAGCTCCTGCGGCAGGCCGCGGTCGGCGGTCTGAATCGTGCCGCACAGGTGCCGAACGACCGGCTCACCTTCGGCGTTCACGCCGGTCAGGGGCTCGCCGTCCCGGTAGATTGCGGGGCCGTCCAGATAGAGCCCCACCGCGCCGGTACCCGTGATGTTGGGACGCACCGACCAGCCGGGAAGCGCCTCCTCCAGGCGGGGCACCACGCCCCGCAGGATTTCGAAAACTTCGTCACGCGATACCGTCACGGCGGCTCCTTTCACCTTACGCAGATAACGATTTGCGATGTGGCCCGGTCTATCAAACGACCGGGCCACATGCCTTCAGTATTCGTCTAGACCCAGCTTAGCGAGCGCTCAGCTTATGGGAGGGTAGCCACACCATGAGCGCCGACAGCGCCGCACCGGCAAACATCATGATCGCCATAGACTCCACCGCATTCAGGGGGCTCAATGCCAACAGTAGCGAAGAAATGATGCCACTACCGTCCTGGAAAGAACCCAGCGCAGAAACAATCATGACAGAGCATTGGGGGTGGAGATTCACTCATTCTACGCACATCTTTTAACGCGCCCACAAGCTTCTCCGTTACGTCTCAGAGCTCGTCATGAGCACCTTTCAACTAGGAGCAGAGGCGGCGGCGGGTCTACAATAAATCGGTGCCAGTTCAGGTACGCGCACAGGCAAACAGAGCCGGATGCGGTGATAACGTCGTCACCCGACCCCCCCGTTGCGCGCACTTCCCCTACCGGTACCCACAGCACACGCATCACGTACGCAGGAGAACGCCCATGCACGAGCTCTTTGACCCGGATCAGGTATTCCGCATCGTCGACATTGCCGCCGTTGTCGCTAACGGCCTGCTCGGCGGTGCTGTGGCGCGCGCCTTCCGATTCGACATTGTGGGCTTCCTACTGCTTGCGGTCGCCTGCGGCATGGGCGGCGGTATGATTCGCGACATCCTACTGAACTCCGGACTGCCCGTGGCACTCACTGACGGCGGCTACTGGGTGGGTGCTATCGTTTCTTCCATCCTTGCGTACAGCATCGATTTGAGTGCCCGCTGGGCGACCCGAACCATGCTCGTTGTCGACTTCGTGGGCATGGGATGCTGGGCTGCAACCGGCACCATTAAGTCCCTGAACTTGGGTCTGCACTGGCTGCCCGCTATCGCGTTGGGCATCACCACCGCGGTCGGTGGCGGCGTTATCCGTGACATTATGGTCAACCGCATCCCGGCAATCTTTGGTGGTAACTCCCTGTACGCAACGGTCGCGTTTATGGGTGCTTCTGAAACCGCTCTGGTAACCGGCTTGTTCCACCGCCCTAACCTGGCGATGGCGCTGTCTATCATCTTGTGCCTGGTGTTTGGTGTGCTCTCCCATATGAAGAATTGGCAGCTACCGACCACCCCGGGCGGCCTGCAGGTGCACCGCCCCCGCCTGCTCACCTTCTTCAACCGTGAAGAGAACTCGGTTCAGGATGAGGGCTGGTCGCCGGGTAATCCGCTCACCGACCAGCTACAGGTGGTCAGTCCTGAGCAGCTGGAGGAGTACCGCCGCTCGAAGAGGCCTTCAGAGTAGAACGAATATATGCTGAATATAGAATATGGGCTGGTTTCCGCACGTCAGATGATTATCTGACCGGCAGAAACCAGCCCATATTTACTATGTGCAATATGCCTAAATCGTGTACTCGGTGCTGTCGTACACGGTCAAGAACTTACGGATACGCTCATCATCCGAAGCAAAGAAACCGGCCGGCTCACCGTTATAACGCAGGGTACCGTTCTCCAGGAACACGATACGATCCGCAACCTTCTTCGCAAACGCCATATTGTGCGTCACGATGACCAGGGAGCGCCCCTCCTTCGCCAGCTGCATCAGCACGCGGATCACCTCCGCCTCCAGCTCGGGATCCAGCGCACTCGTCGGCTCATCAAAGAGCAGGTAGGAGGGTTCCAACGCCAAGGCGCGGGCAATCGCCACACGCTGCTGCTGGCCACCAGAGAGAGCGTCCGGGTAGGAATCAACCTTGTCGGCAAGACCCACCTTAGCCAGCAGCTCACGGGCACGCTCCTGCGCCTGCTGAGCATTCAGGGTGCCGTTGAGGGTCGGGGCGAGCGCCACGTTCTTCAACGCCGTGTAGTTCGGGAACAGGTTAAACTGCTGGAACACCATCGCCGAACGGGAACGAATATCACGCACCTGCGCGTCGGTGAGCTTCTGACTGTAGTCCACCTGCGCGTCGTCAATGGTGAGCGTGCCGGACTGCGGGGTTTCCAGCAGGTTCAGGCAACGCAACAGAGTCGACTTGCCGCTACCAGACGGGCCCAGAATCACCGTGGTCTCACCGTCGGGGATGTCCAGGCTGATGTTCTTGAGCACCTGCGTGTCGCCAAAGCTCTTCGACAGGGAATCAACGCTAAGCATTGTTGCTCCTTACGTAACGGTTACTGTACTTCTCCAGGGCCGACTGCGCGGCGGTCAGCAGAGTGAAAATCACCAGGTAAATGATGGCGACCTCGGAGTACATTGCCAGCGGCTCGAAAGTACGCGACGCGATCTGCTTACCGGTCTGGAACAGGTCAACCATCGAAATAACCGACACCAGCGAAGTGCCCTTAATCAGGTCGATAAAGTTGTTGCCCAGGTTCGGCAGAGCAATACGCACCGCCTGCGGAATGACCACGTGGCGCAGGGTCTGCATGCGGGTGAAGTTCAGGGTTGCCGCCGCCTCAAACTGGCCGCGCGGAATAGCCGCCACCGCGGAACGGAACGTCTCCGCCACGTACGCGCCGGTGTGCAGGCTCATCGTGATGATCGCGGCACTCCACACGTCCAGGGCAATACCGACCTTCGGCAGGCCGTAAAAGACGATGAACAGCTGCACCAGCAGCGGGGTGCCGCGGAAAACCCAGATATACAGCCAGGCCAGCCAGTTCACCGGGGCGAAGCGGCTCGTGCGCGCGCCGGCGGAGATGATGCCCACCAGCAGCGCCAGCGCGAAGGAGATGAGCGATAGCGGAATGGTCACTGCCACCGTCGAGGTCAGCAGCTGCGGCAGTGATTCTGCCCAGAGGTTGAGGTAGCGTTCCATGCGCGGAACTCAGCTCCTTATGAGAGTGTTAGTTCTTCGGGGAGAGGTCTTCGCCCACGTACTTCTCGTAAATCGCCTTGATGTCACCGTTGCCCAGGTGCTTCTTCAGCGACTCGTCGATAGCGTTACGCAGAGCATCCTGGCCCTTAGGCAGCAGGATGGAGGAGTTGCTGCCGGTGCCCAGGTCACCGGAGAGCAGGCGCAGGTTAGCGTCCGGGTGCTCCTTCAAGTACTCGGCGAAGGACACGGAGTCGTTCGCGGTCATCTCTGCACGGCCCGAGAGGACCTGCTCGATAGCCTCGTCGAAACCGGAAACAACCACGATCGAGGCGCCCTTCGCCTCCACCATCTTGCGGAAGTTCGAGGTCTCAGACTGCGCCGAGGAGTGACCGGAAATCTCGCTCACGTTCTGCAGGGAAGAATCCTTCTTCACGGCGACCTTCGGCTCGGAGTACAGGTAGGGTACGGAGAAGTCGTACTTCTGCTTACGCTCGTCGGTTGCAGAAACGTTGTTGATGACGATGTCGTAGCGGTCAGCGTCCACGCCGGCGATCAGCGAATCCCAGGGGGTTTCGGTGAACTCTGCAGTCACGCCCAGGTCCTTAGCGACCAGGTCGATGATTTCCTTCTCGAAACCGACCAGGGCGCCGTTCGAGTCGTGGAAGGAGAAGGGGCGGTAGGTGCCCTCCAAGCCCACACGGATCTTGCCGGCAGACTTGATAGCCTCCAGCTTGTTGGTGCTGGATGCGGTGCTGCTGCTGGACGAACCGCACGCTGCGAGCAGTGCAGCCAGGCCGGTGAAGGCGGTGCCTGCGAGGACTGTGCGGCGGTTAATCATTGCGGACATGTTTCTTCCTTTGCGTCGTAGTCGATGCTCTTGTAGGTGCGGGTTGTCACCTTGCGATAACCCGGGGGCATCATGCGGTGTGCCCCTCTCTGCGGGTGCAACGCTGGCTATCGTACAGCTATTCCCGATGGGAAAGAATTCAACGTAATATTCCGTCACAATCTGCAAGAGAGGAAAACCCGGCGGTCGGTACGCGTGTGTGCTGAGTACCGGCCGCCGGGCTCCACACTAGGATACCGGCTCAGCACCCCAGAACATAAGGGTAGGTTTACCTTAAAGCTGAACTGCCCTCCACTAGGGGCGATGCTGCGCCCTCAATCTCGCCCCAACACGCCGGATGCCCTGCCGGGCACTACACCGGGCATAGAAGGAGGGGCGCACCCGGGAATCACCCCGGGTACGCCCCTCTCTTAGCCCCGTGAGAACGCCAGCATCATAATGCGAGGCCAGCGGCAGGAATGGCCATCACGTTAAAAATCTTCCGTGATCCCACCCCGATACTGTAGCTTTCCTCCTGCTCCACTAAAGCTTTTATCGCTTTCCACGCCTCCCTCTGACGACGGGTGTTTCCCTGCAAAAGAGCAACGTTAGCGAAGCTGACCAACATACCTTTCGGGTCCGCCTCGCGGAGGTCCTTAGCAAAAATTTTGGGCTTTGCAGGGGTGTCGGTCGTCGGCATCATCCAGAGGCGAGAACCATGAGCTACGCGGTTTCTCAGAGTGGTCAGAGACCTAAGACGGCCCTCAAAGTGCTTATGGTTCACCCCCATACGCTCTGCTGTCTTTTTGTAGAGCAACATCTTTTCAGGATCTCCAGAGTCAGCGGAGGTTTCTGATGCATAACTTTGGACCACTGCATGAGAGAGAAGTCCCAAAGAAAACGAATCAACAACAGACCATAGGGGAAGCTCTTTTTGCATCATCTCTCGAAGCTCCCCAACATCCTCCCAGTCATCCAAGTTTTCAGAGGGGGTTTTAGAAGAACTTTTAGCACAGGATTTCCACCACTCCTCAATACGCTCACGAACATACGGCTCACGGTATCGCAGGATGTGCCGCATCATATCTTTGATGAGCGCATCTACTGGCCTGTCCTGGTCCATACAGAGATATGCATCCGGGTTGAGATACTCATGGGGACTACGGTAAGTGCAAAATACATCCACCCATGCAGCTCGAATCGCTTGTTCGCTCTGCCTCATGTACCCGTACAGGAGGGAAGAGACCTTCACATCCATACGCACAATATCTAAAACATCCGAGATGCCTGGGTTTTCGGGTAGAAGCCCTTCGCTCTTGTATTTGTTGTAATTACGAAAGTACCCCAGAAGGTAGTGGAAATTAGAGCATGCAAGCATGTCTCGGTCATCGTCGCTCAGGGTTATTCCCTGAGGAAAATACCTCTTAGCAACAAGGTATTCCTTCTGGTCCTCTATTGAAGGCAGAAATACGCACGATTCCTTGGGCACAACCACTGCTCTCCTTACTCGGTTCGCCGTAGAACCGAACATAAAAAAGGACCCCCTCGAGATGCGCTTGAATCAGAGGCGGAGGGGGGACTGTTACTACAACAATAACATTGGAGCTACATGCTCTCAAGGAATCTGGGTGTTTTCCCTGGTCATCTTATGGTTGCTTATATCACTGCGTCAGCATCAAAGAAGGAGGGGCGCACCCGGGAATCACCCC